>JBEAVZ010000263.1:0-6002 GCA_041160645.1 Acidobacteriota bacterium | reverse complement strand
CTCCAGCGCCGGCCCGGCCCGTGGACTCGACGACCAGATGTACCAGCGGCTGGTCATCAATGAGGACGGTCGGGAGTATACACTGCTGGTCGATTCAGTCGGCGCACCGCGCTATTCGATCGAGGAGTTCACCGGCAAACTCGATGCTCCAAAAGCCGCGCTGATGGGGGTCCTGGTCGATGGAGTATTGACCCAGCGTCTCCCGTGGTCGCTGATCCTCATCGGGGCGCTCATTTCGATCACCCTTGAGATCATTGGGGTGCAGGCTTTGCCGGTCGCGGTAGGCATCTATCTGCCAATCTCGACTTCGGCAGCGATCTTCAGTGGCGGGCTGGTCAGGGCGCTCATTGAACGGCTGCGAAGAAAGGGTGAGACTGGTTCCTCGAGCGAGACGCTCGCCGAAGAGGAGACTGGAAAGGGTGTCCTGCTCAGCTCGGGACTGATTGCTGGTGGAGCGATCGGCGGACTGCTTGTCGCCGCTGGCCGGGTCATGCTCGGTGGCGAGGAGAAGATGGGCATTGGCGGCCATACGGCAATCGCTACCGGTCCGTGGGCAAACACGATCGCGCTGCTCGTCTTTGGGCTGCTCGCCGTCTTCGTCTTCACCGTCGCCCGCCGCAAACAGGCCTGAGCCAAGGCGACCTGAAATGGCGCTTTGATCAAGTCATAACTGGGGCCACAAAAAGGGCCACGGAAAGAGGGGCACCACCGGACAACCTGGTGATGCCCCTCTCCCCGTGGCCCTTTTTCTCATCATCATCCGATGGGGGCAACCTTCCAGATCTCCTGGCAGTAGTCGCGAATCGAGCGATCTGAGGAGAATCGTCCAACGCGGGCGGCGTTGAGAATCGACATCTGGGCCCACCGGGATCGGTCGGCATAAGCCTGACAGACCGAACGCTGGCATTCAATGTAGGACTTGAAATCGGCCAGCAGCATGTAATCGTCACGCATCAGCAGTGAATCGACGAGCGGCCGGAAGAGGTCCCGATCTTCCGGCGAGAAGAACCCTGTCCCAATCAGGTTGATCACATCGCGAAGCAGCTCATCAGCATGGTAGAGCTGGCGCGGGTCGTATCCGTGGGCCCGTCTCTCCTGCACCTCCTCAGCCGAGAGTCCGAAGAGGAAGAAGTTGTCCGGCCCAACCGCTTCACGAATTTCGATATTGGCTCCATCGAGCGTGCCGATCGTCAGGGCGCCATTCATGGCAAACTTCATGTTGCCAGTTCCCGAGGCCTCCTTGCCGGCGGTCGAGATCTGTTCGGAGAGGTCGGCGGCCGGATAGATCGGCTGGGCATTCTTGACGTTGAAATCGGTCAGGAAGACGACCTTCATGCGGTCGCGCACCGCCGGATCGTGGTTGATCACCCCGGCGACAGAGTTGATCAGCTTGATGATCAACTTGGCCATCTCATATCCCGGCGCCGCCTTACCGGCAAAGATGAAGGTTCGCGGGTTGAACTCGGCCCGTGAATCGGACTTCAAGCGCCAGTAATGAACGATCATGTGGAGAACATTGAGATGCTGCCTCTTGTACTCGTGAATCCGTTTGACCTGAATATCGAAGAGTGAGTCGGGATCGACGCGCAGCCCGGTGCGCTGATCGATGATCCGCGCCAGGCGATCCTTATTCCGTCGCTTGATCGCCATCCAGTCGTGCTGAAATTCAGCGTCAGCAGCCAATGGTTCGAGCCGTGGCAGCTCCTCCTCGGGCTGGCGGATCCAGCGATCGCCAATGCGACTGGTGATCAACGCCGCCAACTCAGGGTTGGAGTAGACGACCCAGCGGCGCGGGGTGACGCCATTGGTCACATTATGAAAGAGCTCCGGAGCGAACTCGTGAAAATCTCTCAACACATCGCGCTTCAGCAGCTCGGTGTGGAGCCTGGCGACGCCATTGACCGCGCGGCTTCCAACGACCGCCAGATGGGCCATTCTGACCGACTTTTCCCCCGCTTCGTCGATCAGGGACATCCGGCGCATGCGCTCGGTATCACCGGGAAAACTGGCGTGAACCTGCTCCAGAAAACGGCGGTTGATCTCGTAGATGATCTCGGTGTGGCGCGGCAGTACCCGCGAAAAGAGCGGCAGCGACCACTTCTCCAACGCCTCCGGCAGAAGCGTGTGGTTGGTGTATCCGAGGCTCTGGCGAGTGATGTTCCAGGCCTCCTCCCACTCCATCTCATACTCATCGATGAGCAGGCGCATCAGCTCAGCGACCGCAATCGAGGGGTGGGTATCGTTCATCTGCACGGCAAAATAGTCGTGAAACTTGTTGAGTGGATACCCGAGGTTCCGGCACTTCCTGATCATGTCGCGGAGCGAACAGGAGACAAAGAAGTACTGCTGTTCAAGCCGGAGCTGCTTGCCCTGACTGATATTGTCGTTAGGATAGAGAACCTTGGTCAGATTCTCCGAGGTGATCTTATCGAGAACGGCCCGGTCGTAGTCACCGGTGTTGAAGGCGGCAAAATCGAAGGACTCGACCGCCTCCGCCTTCCAGAGCCGGAGCTGGTTGGTCATGCCGACGCGGTATCCAGGGATGGGGGTATCGTAAGCGACACCCTTGACCATCCGGTCAGGAATCCAGCGGACCCGGTACTTGAAGTCCTGATCATAGTAGCTCTCAGTTCGTCCGCCGAACTGGACATAGAAGTTGATCTCGGGACGCGGCAACTCCCAGGGGTTGCCGAACTGCAACCACTTGTCGGTTCGCTCGACCTGCCAGCCATCGCGAAGTTGCTGGTCAAAGATGCCAAACTCGTACCTAATCCCATAACCGGTCGCGGGAATTCCGAGCGTGGTCATCGAATCGAGATAGCACGCCGCGAGACGGCCGAGCCCGCCATTACCGAGCCCGGGCTCCTCTTCCTGGTCCTCGATCTCTTCAAGGCGCAGACCAAGATTCTCGACCGCCTGCCGGGCCTGCTCGTAGATGCCCAGATTGACCAGGTTGTTCCCAAGCTGCGGTCCCATGAGAAACTCAGCCGAGAGATAGCTGACCATCTTTGCGCGCTGTCTGACCATCCGCCGGGCGGTGCGAACCCAGTGGTCGAGCATCCGATCACGCACCGTCAGCGAAAGGGCCATGTACCAGTGGTGCATGGTCGCGAATTCAGGCAGCCGCCCCTGGGCATAGAAAAGATTCTCGACAATGGCGCGTTGAATCGATTCAACCGTCAGGCCGGTTCGCAGATCCTCACTGGAAATAGCCCCGGCAGGTCGATCGGCGCCGGAGGTGGTATTCTCTTCTGAATTAATCGATGACATATCCGAAATTCCAAGGTTGTGGAAGGTGTGCTGAAATCGAGGCTAAATGTCGCGCATCTCGATCCAGCGGGTGGAGTCCGTGAGTGGTTGGTATGCGGCGAGCCGGGTAAACCAATCCTCAACCGAGTCGGCAATGATCAGCAGACCGCGGTGATGCGGAGAGACGAAACCCTCACGAACCGCGTGCTCGACCATCTCGATCAGTGGGTCGAAGTAGTGATCGATGTTGAGCAGACCGATCGGTTTGCGATGAATGCCCAGCTGTGCCCAGGTTATAATCTCGAAAAGCTCATCAAATGTTCCCATTCCACCTGGCAGAGCAAGGAAGGCGTCGGCGAGGTCGGCCATCCGCGCCTTGCGCTCGTGCATGGTTCCGACAACCTCAAGTTCGGTGAGGTGGGGATGGGCGACCTCCCTGGTTGCCAGTCCGGTCGGAATGATGCCGACCACCTGCCCTCCGGCCGCCAGCGTCGAATCGGCCAGCGCGCCCATCAGCCCGATACCTCCGCCACCATAAACAAGCCTGATCTCATTGGTGGCCAGGAGCTGGCCCAGTTGGCCGGCAACGTCACGGTAGCGCGGATTGGTTCCGGGACTCGATCCACAAAAGACACAGAGTTGCCGCAAATTCTGATGGTCATTCATAGCGCTTCAACTCCAGACGGGCAATCGATTCAAGATGGACCTCATCGGGACCATCGGCCAGACGGAGACTGCGTGCTCCCGCCCACGCCGCCGCCAGAAATGTGTCCTGACTCACCCCGGCGCCGCCGTGGGCCTGGATGGCGCGATCGATGACCCGCTGGGCCATCGTCGGGGCGACGACCTTGATCATGGCGATCTCCTGACGTGCCGCCCGATTGCCAAGGGTGTCCATCATGCGGGCAGCCCGCAAGACCAGAAGACGTGCCTGCTCGATCTCAATCCGTGATTGGGCAATATCCTGACGAATCGAGCCCATCTCGGCCAGTTTGCGGCCAAAGGCAACGCGCGAACGGACACGCTGGCAGAGCAGCTCGAGCGCACGCTCAGCCAGTCCGATCAGCCGCATGCAATGGTGGATCCGGCCAGGTCCCAGTCGCCCCTGGGCAATCTCGAAACCGCGCCCCTCCCCCAGAATAATATTGCTGGCGGGCACCTCGACATTCTCAAAGATCACCTCGGCGTGTCCATGCGGCGCGTCATCATATCCAAAGAGGTTGAGCATCCGGGTGATCGTCACCCCCGGCGAATCAAGGGGGACAATGATCATCGACTGCTGGAGGTGGCGCGGCGCTTCAGGGCTGCTTCGACCGAGCAGAATGGCAAAGCGGCAACGGGGATCTCCGGCCCCCGAGGTCCACCACTTCCGGCCATTGATGACCCAGCTGTCGCCACGACGAACCAGACTGGTCTTGATCGAGGTCGCATCAGAGGAGGCGACATCGGGTTCGGTCATCGCAAAACAGGAGCGAATATTCCCGGCCAGCAGTGGTTCCAGCCATTGCTGGCGCTGCTCCGGAGTTCCGTAGCGGACCAGAACCTCCATGTTTCCGGTATCCGGGGCCGAGCAGTTGAAGATCTCTGCCGACCAGGTGACCCTCCCCATGATCTCGCAGAGCGGGGCGTACTCGAGGTTGGTCAGGCCTGGCCCGTAGTCGCTCTCGGGGAGGAAGAGATTCCAGAGCCCCTCCGCTTTGGCGAGAGCCTTCAACTCCTCGATCAGCGGCAGAACCTTCCAACGCTCTCCATTGGCTACCTGCGTGTAGTAGAGAGACTCATTGGGATAGACGTGCTGCTCCATGAAGCCGGTCAGCTTCTCCTGAAACTCACGGGAACGATCAGACATCTCTTCCATACTTAAGGGATTCATTGGACTCATTGGCACCCCTCTCCGTCAAGATTGAAACAGGTCATTCAGCCTCCAGTACCGCATCGATCAGGAATGGACCCGGTGCGGCGAGCTCACGGCGCAGAACCTCGGCCAGCTCCCCCGGAGTCACGACCCGGGCCGCCGGGACGCCGAGCCCACGCGACACTCCTACCCAGTCGATTTGCGGTGCCTCCATCTCCATAAGGGAGCGGGCGCGATCGCCAACTCTGGTCACTCCGGCCCGTTGCATCTCGATCCCAACGATGCGGTACCCGGAGTTGTTACAGATGATCGTCTTGATGTTGAGCCCCTCGCGGGCCATCGTCCAGAGAGACTGGACGGTGTACATTCCACTACCATCGGCCTGGAGGGTCACCACCGGACGATCCGGGCAGGCGATGGCCGCCCCAATCGCGCAGGGCATGCCAAGGCCGATCGCCCCGCCAGGCTGGGTCAGGTACGAGTGCGGCGCCGCTGCTTGAAAGTAGGCGGTGTGCGCTCCGGTGCTGGTGTGGCCCTCGTCCATCACGATCGCCCCGGGGGGCAGCAGGGCGGCGACGACTGCCGTCATGGTTTGCCCAGTCAGGTGGCCAGTCAGGGAATTGTTGAGGATCGCCGGCGCGGCGGGGCTTTGACTCGCCGCCGTCGCGGCCCGTGGTGGGGCACCGAGGGCGGCGGCCAGCTCCTCGAGCGCCGTCTCGACATCCTCTTCCGGACCAGCAAGCTCAACTGTCTGCTGCTGAGGGGCGATGTAGTGGCTCGGAGTCCCGGGATAACCGAAGAAAGAGACCGGTGAGGGAGCGCCAGCCAGAATGATCGTCCGGAACCTGGCGATCACTGGCACGGCGTACTCTGGAAAGTAGGGGAGTCGCGTGATGAC
>JBEAVZ010000241.1:0-5987 GCA_041160645.1 Acidobacteriota bacterium | reverse complement strand
GAAGGGGGGAACAGGTCAGTATCAGAATCGACGCCACAGCGGCCGATGAGGGGCTTCTGCGCACGGGTCTCTCCACTCAGGTCGAGGCTGGCCGCAGATCAGGCCGTCGCCGCGGGCTTCTTTCCATACTTGCGCTGGAACCGCTCAACGCGTCCGGCGGTGTCGATCAGCTTCTGCTTGCCAGTGAAGAACGGGTGGCAGCTCGAGCAGATTTCAACCTGGATCTCTTTCTTGGTCGAACGCGTCGTCCAGTTTGCCCCACAAGCACAGCTCACCTGGCACAAATTGTAATTAGGATGGATGTTATCTTTCACGTTCTACTCCCTGATTCCTAAAAATGCCACATCACTATATTCCAAAATCAGATGGAATGGTCAGTGGTCACACGTCGCCATGAAGCCACGTGTCAAATCGACAGACTATCCCATGAATTTACAGGATGTCAAGACATTCGGTCATTGCCACGCGCCGGGCGGAGGCGCGGATAGTAGGACTGATAGGTCCTATCAGTCCTATCGCTCAGGGCGCCGGCATCGGCCTGCCCTCGCTGGCCATCTCTCCGACTACTTGCGCGAGAGCGGCAAAGAAGCGGTCGTGGGCGGCTGGCGTAAGGTGGGGGTCGTGGTCATAGAGTGGCTGGCCTTCAGCCATCATCGGGCAGAGATCCCCCGCGCGGCAGAGCCACGGCTTGACCGAGAAGAAGACGAGCCCCGCCTCGGCGCGAAACCGCGCGCGGAGATGGTCATCGAGCTGGTGGAAGCTGGCGGTCTCCAGATTGTCACGGGGGGCGATCTCCGTGAGCCGGGCGGCTGAGCTGTCCCGAAAATTGAACCACTGCCGATCGAGGGACCTGATCTGCGCGATGGTCGGAGTCGGATTGGCGCCGATGATCAGCAGCGACGCTCCCTTACTCCGCACCTCGTCCCGCAGCCTGATCAGAGCCTGGTCATAGACATCGGGCGCCGGAAGGCGCCACTCGGTCAGCCGGAGGTAGCGGGGCAGATAGAGGCGGAGCGCGAGAATGTCGCCCTCGCGGAGGGTTGCGATCAGCACATGACGGAACCACTCCTCGTCGATCTCGGGGCAGCGCAGACTGGGCTCGGGGCGAATCTCTGCCAACCGGATTGGATAGGGGCAACCAAAACCGTAGATGACGCGGAAATCGAGCCCCGCCTCACGGGAGATTGCCGCGAGATGGGGCGCGCTGACACTCGCGAAGCTGTCGCCGACGAGGATCAGCCGACGGGCGGCTGAATCTGTCGCGAGGCACCGCGAGATAAACTTTTCGTCGACCTGCGGCGGTGGTCGATACGCGGCACCGCTGAGCAGGTGCGGGGTCATGTTGCAGTCGCGCTCCCATTCCCGAGACCGCCCGAGAATATCCTGCCGGCCGGGTTGGCTGAGGATCTGACTCTCCCGCCGGCCGGCCTCAGTTCCGCCTTCCTTGCCCAGGTAGAGTCGATCTCCGGTCACCTGGAGGATCGCCAGGAGGGAGACCGCGCCGATAAGGCCGCCCAGACCAAGGAGAACCGTTCCCCACCGCCGCGTCGACCAGGCACGCTGGCGAAGCGGTCGCTCGACCAGGTGGTATGAGAGCATCGCCAGCCCCAGGATCAGCAGCATCAGCCAGGGCGCCGTCCGCGCATCGACACCGGTCGTCCAGCGGGCGAGGGTCAGGACCGTCCAGTGCCAGAGATAGAGAGAGTAGGAGAGGAGCCCCAGGTAGACGATGCGCCGGTCGCGCAGGAGGTCGTGGGTCACCGAAGGCCGGGGCTGCGGCGCGACCAGGCGGCCAATCAGCAGCCCTGTCAGCAGCACACAGCCAATGGTTCCCCATTCGACTGCCGGAAGTGGAAAGATCAGGATCACCACGAGGGCCAGCCCGAGCGCCAACGGACTCAGACCGGCGAGTAACCGTCCGATCCTCTCCCGTTCCAGATAGGTGAGGCTGCCCGCCCCCAGCTCCCAGAACCGGGCCGGCATCAGGAAAAAGGCCAGCGCGCGGTGGCGATAACTGAGCCAGAGATAGAGAAGCAGCGAGGCGATCGACAGCAGTCCGATCAGCCCGGCCAACTGGCGTCGCGAGCGGCGTCCGACGAGCCAGAAGAGGATCGGATAGATCAGGTAGAACTGCTCCTCGACCCCGAGCGACCAGGAGTTCGTGAAGATGTTCAACTCGGAAGCGGGGGCGAAGTAGTCCCTCGACACCCGCCAGAGATAGAGATTGGAGAGTCCGCCGAGGGCGGCCATCCCGGTCTTGATCGAGATGCCGGCGAAGGGATTGAAGAGGCAGATCAGGGTGGCCGAAACGAGCACAGAGAGGGTCAGCGCTGGCAGCAGCCGGCTGATCCGGCGGGTGTAGAAGTTGCGCAGAAACTCGAGCAGGGAGGGAGTATTCTGCTGATCGAGCGACTGGGTGATCACATACCCGGAGATGACGAAGAAGATGTCCACGCCAAGGAAGCCGACCGGAAGAAGCTGCTCGCTGAAGTGGTAGGTGATGACGGCCCAGACCGCGACCGCCCGCATTCCATCGATCTCCGGATGGTAGCCCGGCCTTGCTCCGCCCACCCCAATTTCAGCTCTCTCCATCGCTTCTCGTGCGCTCGCTTCCCGTCACTTTTGACGATCTCACTCCAATGTTTGCAGGGGCCACATCTTCAGCTTGACCCTGTCCCGTTCGTCTTCTCCCCGGGCCTGCTCCACTGGGCCGACCTGAATCTGGACAGGTCTCAGCGCCATAAATAAAATGAGAGCTTGGACCGATGAGCTTATGCCGGCTCCGGCCGTTCAGCCAGACACTTCTGCCCATCGGCCCATCAAGTTGATTCAGGTCGGAGGTCGGTGAGCCCGGTAACTGGAGGGTGCATTAATGAGCAGGAAAAGATCGTGGCAGGAAAAACTGGCTAACGACAAGGATCTTCCGAAGGTTGTTCAAATTCCACCCGGTATGGTCGGGCGGTGGGGAAGCAGATCACCTACCGACACCCTGCTCGTCCCGGCCCCCCGCGAGGTCGATCACCTGATGCGTCAGGTTCGACGGGGACGGTTGACCACTCTCGGCGAGATCCGGCAGGCGCTCGCCAAACAGCACGGCGCAACAATCTGCTGTCCGCTGACGACAGGTATCTTCGCCGTCATTGCCGCCAATGCCGCGGAAGAGGCGGCGGCGGCCGGTCAGCGGCGGGTCACCCCCTGGTGGCGCACGCTGCGCGCCGACGGGCTACTCAACCCAAAGTTCCCCGGCGGAGTGGCGACCCAGCGACAGCTGCTCGAAGCCGAAGGCCACCAGATCACCGGGTCCGGTGACACGCTCCGCGTCGAGGGCTGGGAGGCTCGACTCGGGGCTCTCGAGCCCTCCCGGTCTGACGAACAGACGAATCGACCATTCTCAATCGAACAGTGAGATCAAGCCGAAGGTCAGCGCCGCAATCATGGCCGCCATCGGAATCGTCAGCACCCAGGCCCAGACGATCCGTCCGGCCACTCCCCACCTGACAGCCGAGAGCCGGTGCACCGCCCCGACCCCCATGATCGCTCCGGTGATGGTGTGGGTCGTCGAGACCGGCACCCCGAAGATCGATGCGAAGATGATCGCAATCCCGCCACCCGTCTCGGCGCAGAAGCCGCCCACCGGCTTCAGTTTGGTGATCTTGCTCCCCATCGTCTTGACGATTCGCCAGCCCCCGGAGAGGGTGCCGAGGGCGATCGCCGCGTGCGCGGAGAGAATCACCCACATCGGAATCTCGTCATTCGCGCCAAAGAACCCTCCGGTAACCAGCGCCGCCATCATGATTCCCATCGTCTTCTGGGCGTCATTCAACCCGTGGGAGAGGCTGTAGAGCGACGCCGAGAGGATCTGCAGGATACGGAAGAGTCGGTCGACGCGCCCCGGCGCGACGCGGCGGAAGACCCACGAGACGAGCACCATCAGGCTCGTTCCGAGCGTCATCCCCAGCAGCGGGGCGATGACGATGAAGGAGAGCGTTCCCGGCCAACCCTTTGGCCATTGCGCCCAGAGCAGCACCCCAAAGCCCGATTTGGCGATCGCGGCTCCCGCATAGCCGCCAACCAGGGCGTGGGATGAGCTCGTCGGCAGACCCAGATACCAGGTGATGAGATTCCAGATGATCGCGCCCAGCAGCCCGGCCAGAATGACCGCCGAGTTGACCTGGATGATGTCGATCAGCCCCTTGCCGATCGTCGAGGCCACGTGGGTCGGAAAGCCAAAGGCGGCGATAAAATTGAAGAAGGCGGCGAGCAGCACGGCGCGGCCGGGTGAAAGAACCCGCGTCGAGACGACGGTCGCAATCGAATTGGCCGCATCGTGGAATCCGTTGGTGTAGTCGAAGATCAGCGCAACTATGATGATGAGCCCGACGATCAGCAATGGGGTTGAGACGGAGATCATACTTTCCTCGTATTGTTTCGGTCTTCGGGGAGGCCCGGTGACGGTCAGCGACCGGAACCGCCCTACGAATTCTTCAACACGATTGCCTCGATGACGTTGGCCACATCCTCGCAGCGATCCATCGACCTCTCGAGCTTCTCGTAGAGCTCCTTGTACTTGATCACCCGCAGGGCGTCCGTCTCGTTGGCGAAGATCGAGTCGATCGCCGCCCGGTGCGAAATATCCCCCTCGCTCTCCAGCCGGTGGATCTCGAGGCAGCTCTTCATGGCGGTCTCGCTGTCACTCTCCAGCGACTGGATCCCCTTCTCGAGGACGCGGGACAGCTCGAGGAGGACCTTCGTCATGTTCCGCGCGTAGTCGGTCGACTCCCCGATCCGGTAGAGCATGACCCGGCGGGCAGTGTACTCGATCGCATCGACGATGTCGTCCAACCCGCCCGCCAGCGCGTGGATATCCTCGCGGTCGATCGGGGTGATGAAGGTCTGGTTGAGCTTCTTGATGATCTGGTGGGTCACTTCGTCGCAGAGGTTCTCGATCTCCGTGATCCGATTGACGTAGCCCTCCCGGTTCTCGAAGTCCTCAAAGAGCTGGTCCAACTGCACCGACGCCTCGACGACGTAGGATGCCTGCCGATTGAACAGCTCGAAATACTTGTCCTCCCGTGGTAGTAAGCGAAACATAGCTCCGATCTCCCTTTCTGCGCTTTCAGTTCTTGTTGCTTTGTTGGCCCAATCTGCCCCACGCGTCCCCGGGTGATCCGCATTCGCCACCCTGGACTGGACGGTCGGGCCAGCATTGTTTGGACGACTGATTGGCCACTCCAAGTAGATAGTAAGTCAAAGGATAAATCACCGGATCGATTTAGACAATTTGACTGCAATTTCACCAGCCACAAAAGAGATAACTTAACATACATATAATACAAACCTTTTCCTGCCGCGGATCATCAAAGCCGCCGGTCGCGAGATCGATCATCGATTTCAGTGGCACGGTGTTTGCATAATTTCCATCGCGAGGCGCCGAGACCCCGGTCGGTCGACTTCGGTGATCAGCAACAAAGGAGAGCGAGATGAGTCCGCGAATGGAACAGTTGGTCAGTATTCTCTGGCGCGCGTTGAAGGTGATGCCGGTGATTGGTTATGTGTTTGTGCTTGCCGGGGCGCCAGTCGTCATCCGGCGCAAGGGCTATCTGATGGGAATCCTCGCGATTCTTCTCGACATCCTGCCGGTCATCTGCCTGATCAAGGCCGCGGTCGAGGTCTACTACGGAGATGTGATTCCCGATCGGCCCGTGCCGTTCAATATCGTTCCGGAGCGCGTCACCGCCGCTTTCTGATGAACCGTCTCCCGCGCGCGCCCGTCTGACAGGCGGTCAGTCTCCGCCTCCGCTCCAGGCCCGGGGTAAAACAATCAGCCGGTCTTCTTTTCCAGGAGTCCACCACGATTCGAGTCGAGTTGTGGTGGACTCTTCGTTTCCGGGGATCGCTCTGGTGTCACCGCGAAGTGACGCCGGCGGAGACAGATTGTCCATTCCGGGTGACACCCGGCCCGGGCGATTGGAGGAGGAGCGATCTGG
>JBEAVZ010000180.1:0-5137 GCA_041160645.1 Acidobacteriota bacterium | reverse complement strand
CCTTCGGGATCTGCGGCTGCATGATGGTCCGGATCGTCGTCCGGCTGAGGATTCGCACTCCATTCAGCTCGCCACCATTCAGGTACAGCTGCAAGAATGTCGCATAGTCGCGCGCCGTACTGCAGAGTCCGGCACCGCCTGAGAAGAACGACTTCGCGCCCTTGATCGGGTAGTCCGGATCATAGAATGTCACCGGATAGCGGACCCACTTCCCCTGGTCGAGCTTCTGGACCGTCACCAGTCGCCCGGCCTTCTCCGCCGGCAGATAGAACCCGGTGTCGACCATCCCGAGCGGATCGAAGAGCCGCTTCTTCAGAAAGACGTCGAAGGGCATCCCCGAGACGACCTCGATCAGGTACCCGAGCACATCGAGCCCCTCGCTGTAGGTATACTTCTCTCCCGGCTGATGGTGGAGCGGCAGTTTCGCCAGTCGCTTCACGCTCTCCCCGATCGTCACCTTTTCGGTCGTGAAGAGGTCGACCACGCCGGCCTTCTCATAGATCTTTTTGAATCGCGGATCGGCGTCGATCTGGCCATACCCAAGCCCCGAGGTATGCGTCAGCAGGTGGCGGATCGTGATCTCGCGCTTCGCCGGCTCACCCGTCCAGACGCCGGTCGCTTCGTCATAGCCGGTCAGAACCTGCATGTTCTTGAACTCCGGAATATATTTCGAGACCGGATCGTCGAGCCGGAAATGCCCCTCCTCCCATAGAATCATGACAGCGGTTGCCGTGATCGCCTTTGACTGCGAGGCAATCCGGAAGATGTCGTCGCGCTTCATGGCCCGGTTCGATTGCGTGTCAGCCAGACCATACGCTTTGTGATGGACGATCTTGCCCTTGCGAGCGACGAGGGCCACCGCGCCGGGGATCGTCCCGTCACTCACTGCCTTCTCGATCATGGTCTCGATCCGGGCCAGCCGCTCTGCCGAGACGCCGGCGCTGGCTGGTGCCGCCTCGGCCAATGGGGGTGAGGTCCGGGCCGATCTGGTCTGGGCCTCGATCAGCAGGGGAGAGAAGAGCATGGCCAGCAGCAGTCCACCGGCCCACATCGAGAAGAGTTGTCTGAGATTTCTGTCCATAAGTTTGCTTACCCTTGTTTGAATATTACCGACCAGGTTGGAGCAGGAGCCGCTGTCTGGCACCAGCTTCAACGCGGCCACGACTGTAGAGAAGCGGGAAGTAGCGCCCCTCTGCCCAGAGCTTGAGGAGATCATCGTAATGCCGGCTGCCGGGCTGACCCGACTGACCCGGAGCATTGGTGGCCACCGAGCGATCCCAGTCGCTGACATCGAGGATCTCGCGGAAGGAGGCGCCGTGCGTCTGCCGAAAATTGGCCCCACTGGTGTTGTTGACCGTGTTGCCGTCTCCACCCCGCTCGATCGCTGGCAGGTTGAGCAGCATCCGGCGGGCCTCGTCGGTTGCCAGCGGATGATTGAACGGCGCGCGGTGGAGCGCGCCCCAGCGCCAGCGCGATAGATCGTCACCGAGTCGCGTCCGCGCTTCGGTGACTGCCGCCGTCAGGCTCTGTACGATGGCGTTAGTCTCCTGCCCCTTTTGCACCTCGGCAATCACCCGCTCGAGGGGAAGGCGCGAGGCGATCTCCTTCCATTGTTCCACGCTCATCCGCCGCCGGAAGACTGCTTCCGGAAGCTTTGTCAACCAGATCTCGAAGAGTGCCGCTGCACCTGAATCCCGACCCAGCACTCCATCCCATTCGCGGAGCAGTCGCAGGTAAGGCTGCAGCTCTGGCTCATCGATCCGGGACGCCTTGAGCACTCCGATCAACTGGCGGGCCGGTAGCGATGTCTCATCGTGCTGCAGCCGCTCGAAGTCGGCCACCGTATACTTCACTCCCGGCCGGCGCAGCACCTCGTCGATCCGCTGGTAGCGGATCGGATTGGCCCACTCGTAGCCCAGTTGTTTCGTGTAACCTTGCGGCAGAATGTTGTTGTTCGCCGTCGCAATGTAATGGCGGGCCGGATTGAAGCTCTGCGGCAGCTCTTTGACCGGCAGGAATCCATCCCATTCATACTCTCCCGATGCCCCGGGTACCGGAATCATCCCTGACCAGTTGCGTCTGATCGGCGTCAACCCGGCAGCCACCCAGCCAATGTTGCCCTCGACATCGGCATAGATCAGATTTTCTGAGGGCACCTTCCAGCGCTCCATCGCCTTCAGAAACTCCGGCCAGTTCCGAACCCGGTTGAGCGTCAGCGAGGCCAGGTACCCCGCGGTCCCCGGTTCGCTCCCCACCCAGCGCAGCGCGAAGGCCCGGTGGCGCGATCCCTCTTCGTGAATGACCGGACCGTGAACCGTAAACTTCAGCTCGATCTCGCGGGGTTGCGCCTCACCCTTGACTCTGATCTGCTCGCGCTCGATGCGCATCTTCTCCCAGCGCCCCCGATAGCGGTACTCATTTGGGTTGGCCGGGTTGAGCTCCTCGACATAGATGTCCTGCTGATCGATGCCGACAATCGTAAAACCAAACGCGACCCGCTCATTGTGGCCGGCTGCTACGCCCGGCAGCGTCGGCTCTCCCGCTCCGATCACATTCCATCCCGGACCGACCAGATGGACCAGGTAGCGCAGACTCGGTAGCGCGATCGTGCGGTGCGGATCGTTCGCCAGCAGCGGTTTGCCCGAGGCGGTCATGCTCCCGTCGACGACCCAGTTGTTGCTGCCGTCACTTGGGTTGAAGCTGACCGGCCCACCCGCCGCATTGGCTGCCGCAAGGATTCGCGGCCCGATCCCCGCCAGGTCGAGCCCGGGCGGAATCTCGAGTCGCCGCGGCGGATCGGCCTCGATCCACTCATCGACGAACTTTACTCCGTACTGGTGCGCCAGCTGCGCCCGCAGCACCTCCATCGGCGCATTCCGGGTCATGACGTAGCCGGCCATGCGCGTCAGACAGACCTCCGGCGTCCACGCCTCTGGTCGGTAACCCGCCAGCCTGAACTCGATCGGCAGCTGGTCGCCCGTCTCGGCTATCCACGCATTCACCCCCGCCACAAACGACTCGATGATCGGCCGTGCATCCGGCGCATAACTCTTCCACTCCGCCTCCATGTCCCCACGATAACGGAGCAGGCGCGCGAAGCGGTCACGCTCGACCGCCCCCTTGCCGACCACTTCGGCCAGGCTGCCCTCGCCAACCCGTCGCCAGAGATCCATCTGCCAGAGCCGGTCCTGCGCCGCGACAAACCCCTGCGCAAAGAAGAGATCGGCCTGCGTCTCCGCATAGATGTGCGGAATCCCCCACTCGTCACGAATCACCGTCACCGGCTTTTCAAGCCCGCGAATCTTCATCGTCCCCGCCGTCCGCGCGAGAACCTGGCGCGCCTCTTCCCGCAGCGGCGAGTCCTGACTCCCTCCGCCACGCTCCAGCAGTGTCAGTGCGGCCAGCACCGCCACCCCAATGCTCGCTCCAATCCCAACCAGTCGGTTTCTCTTCATCGGTTCTCCTCTGACGATCAACGTCCACCGCGCGGTCTCCTCCGCCCTCTCCGTGCTCTTCTATCCACGCGCTGTCGATCGATTCCTGATTCTCATTACATCATCCATCCCGCTTCGTCCAGATTTTCGGTCACCATTCATCCCCCAAAAATAAAAAAGTCCCGGATCGAACAACGCGATCCGGGACTCTCTCAATAACTGAGCGCGGCTGGCTACTCGCCCTGCGCCTTGCTGTACATCGCTACCCCATCGATCGTGTGCAGCTTTTCAAGGTGCATCCACTCATACTTCTTGCTGATCTCGCCGAGCAGCTGATAGATGTCCTCATTGCTGATCGGTTCGGTGGCGCGGTAGCGCAACCGGAAGTGGTCGACCAGATAGATGTCCGGCGTGGGCCCCGGATAGACCTTCGTGCCACGATTCGAGATGAGGTGCAGGCTCAGCTTCCCAACCTTCTCCGGCGGCGACGGCATCCCGTCATTCCGCACAAAGACGTCGACTCCCTGCAGGTTCCACTCGCCGTGCTCCCGCACCGCCTCGCGATGGGCAAACGCCCCACGCGACGGCGCAAACGCTGGTCGTCCGCTCAATTCGAGCGGCGGCAAAGCCTCGATGATCGCGCGCGTATACTCCTGGGTCGACGCCGAACCTCCCAGATCGCGCGTCTTGATCCCCGCGGAGAGCACTGTCGCCATGGCCGTCTCGATCCGTCGGGCCGATTCGGCATAACCGAGGTAGTAGAGCATCAGATTGGCCGAGAGCAGCATCGCCGTTGGATTGGCGATCCCGCGTCCGGCAATGTCCGGCGCGCTTCCGTGAACCGCTTCAAAGACCGCCGTGTCGACGCCAATGTTGCCACCCGGCGCAACTCCAAGCCCTCCGACCAGTCCGGCGCAGAGGTCGCTGACGATGTCGCCATAAAGATTAGGCAGCACCATCACGTCAAACTGTTCCGGCTTGGAGACCAGCTGCATGCAAGCATTGTCGATCAGGATGTCATCTGACTGGATGTCCGGATAGTCTTCCGCCACCTCGCGGAACGAGTCGAGAAAGAGACCGTCAGACATCTTGTGAATGTTGGCCTTGTGGACGCACGTCAACCGCCTTCGGCCCATCGACCGCGCCATCTCAAACGCGTAACGCGCAATCGCCAGCGATCCCGGCCGCGTCACCAGCTTCAGGCACTGCGCCACATCGGGCGTCTGCCAGTGCTCGATCCCGGCGTAGGTGTCCTCGATATTCTCCCTGACGAGAATCAGATCGATGTTGTCATAGCGGGTCTTGATCCCCGGCAGTGTCTTGGCCGGACGCATGTTGGCAAACAGATCGAGCGACTTGCGGATCGTCACGTTGACGCTCTTATGCCCACCACCCACTGGGGTCGTCGTCGGTCCCTTCAGCGCGATCTTGTTCCGCCGGATGGCCTCGAGGGTCTGCGGCGGCGCTCCATTCCCATACTTCTCAACCGCCTGCAATCCTGCTTCCGCCTCCTCGAAGACGATCGGCAACTCCATCGCGTCAAAGATCTCCATTACCGCGGCGGCGATCTCGGGTCCAATCCCATCGCCCTTGATCAATGTAACTGTCTTCTTTTCCATGCGTCCTCGTCCCCTTGTCATTGGTTCGGTCTCGCGGCTCTGGCCCCACCGCCCCACCAAACGTTGAAGAACATTAGTCTCTGT
>JBEAVZ010000077.1:0-3698 GCA_041160645.1 Acidobacteriota bacterium | reverse complement strand
CGATAATCGGATCGGCAGCAGCCTCTTCCCCCGGTGGCATCAGCCCGTGAAGCTGCAGGTCGCTGTTGTCAAATCTTTCGACGAAGGCGATCGTCTCCATCGTCGGCGAGAGGCTGAAGCTCGCAATCTCGCCAACGATGCTCTCGACTAGGCGGGGCGGCCCCCCATTCTTTGAGATCCGCCAAATTCTCCAGTTGCCATTACGATTCGAGATGAAGAGAATCTCCCGACCGTTGCGTGACCACTGGGGCGACCGCGCCTCCCGCTGATCGAAGGTCACTTGTCGCAGCTTACCGGTTTCACGATTGATGATCAAGACCTCGCTCGTTGAGAGCGAAGTCGAGCGGGTGAAGGCCACCTCGCGTCCATCTGGAGAGAATCGGGGCTCGTAATCGAAGACATTTGACCCCGGAGGCGGGTTTGAAAGGGGCTGTCGCTCCCGTCCGTCGAGCGACAGCAGGTATATTCCAGTCGGAGTTCCCGGACCTTCATCGTCGCTGATCGCCAGGTATCGACCTTGCGGATCCCAATCGAGCCCGTCGATTGCCTCTCCAATCTGCCGCTCCGCGCCTCCAAAGGCGGGAATCGTAAAGATCGAGTATTTGCGCGCCGCGCTGTCGACCCTGCGGAGAAAGGCGATCTGCTGGTTGTCTGGTGACCAGGTGATCATCTCTTCGAGAAGCGGGTTGTTGGTCAGTTGCAGAATGTCATCACTGCCCGTTCTCCGGACGAAGAGATCATTGGTATCTTTGGTGCGCCCCTCGTCGAGGAAGGCCAGCATCCGGCCATCCCGGGAGTAGGCCAGACCATCTTTTCGTCCGGGCCGGGAGATCAACGTGCTCACCGTCGATTCCCTGACCTTCATCCCCTCGACTCCGCGCGCAAGCCAGAGTTTGATCAGGTAGCTCGAGCAAGTGATCATCCCGGCCAGAATGACGAGCCGCAGCATACTCGCCGCGAGCCACGTGGCGGGTGGGCGTCCCCCACCAGTTGGGCCTTTGCCAGGGGCCTGGGATTGTGGGGAGCTGATTTCTGCGCCTGCCTTATCCCTGATTTGAGCAGCCCTCCCGACCGGGCCTTCACGCCCATCGGAGAGCAGCGCCCTTACTGGCGGATAGAAGAGATAGCCAGTCCCGGGGACGGTCAAAATATAGCTGGGTGAGCTTGGATTATCGTGCAATAAACGGCGCAGATGGAAGATCTGCTGGGAAAGGGTCGCATCACCTTTCGCCGGATCGGTCAGCCCAGGCCAGACCTGACCAATGATCTCTTCCTTGGCCACCACTTGTCCCGCCCGTTCGAGCAGGGCGACCAGCACGGCCGTTCTGATCCGGTTCAGATTGACCTGTCGTCCTTGTCGGTAAACGGTCAGTGAACCGGGATCGACCCGGTATTCTCCAAATAAATATGATTGGGTTTCGATGACACTCATCTTTGATCACTCATTCACGTGACCTTGCAAAAGGTATCGGCCATACTTTTGATTGGCCGGCCACGAACATCGTTTACTTTGGGGGATATCCTCTTCGTTCTGGCCAACTGGCCTGATCAGGCCACCCGATCAGGCCAGTTGGCCAGTTTCGAAGGTCAGATCCTTAATCGTTGTTTATGCGGTGTCGTCTCAATTGTTGCTCGCAGATCGGTCTGCTGGTCTCGACGTCGCGACGGGGGCTGGTCAGCGACGATGACCTGACTGTCGAAGCTGTCCGATCCAACACTTGGCCGGAATGCACCTGCCACTCTCAGCTTGAGAGTGCAAAGCGCCAGTTCAGGTTCCAGCCGGTGACGAAAATTGAGACTTTCACAACTCAGCCACTTAATGGGTCAGAACCCTCTGAGCTGGGAGATGCATTGTGTGATCAATTGTATGTTTGAAGTGATGCTGGCAAGGTCAATCTGCTGTGTTGTGTGTCAAAAGGAGACCTGCTCGCTCACTAGATTACCGCAATATATTAAAACCTTCACCGTCGTGGCTGCGGTATGCCAGAAATAGGTAGTTGAGTTGATGATCTCAGTGAGCGCCAGGATCTGCTTCTGATCAGAGAGAGCTCCTTACCCCTGACAGTGTCTTGCACTTGTTCATCTTAAGTCTGGCTTTTTCCTGCCTTATATCTAGTCAAAGTATCTAGTCGAATCTACTCGAAACTGCATAGATCTGCTCATCTGGCTCATCCATCTTCTATTCTGCCGGGTTGAAAGAGTATTAAAGGCTCAAAAAGTATATTTACTATTTATATTTTAGCCTTCATCGGCAGATGAAAAAATTAAGAATCGTTGATCCCGCTTACGAAACTGAACATATATTCCGGGTAGTATGTTGTCAAATGAATTGCATTGAATCAACTAGAATCAATTAGTTCAAGCGGGCGAAGCGTTTCAAGTCTTTTATATTAAACGCGATACGGAGAGGGTCTTCTTGTTTTTATAGTTCTTAGCGACATAGAACGGGTTCGATTGATCGTTATCCTCTCTCCTCGCTCGCGTTGATATAGGAAGAGTCAATTTTGTTTCCACGCCGGCCATCTTTTTAACAAATCGTTTTAGCTCCGTGTTGTGGGCGGCAATCGCGCTGACTGATAACTTTTTTTGCAAAGCTCAAGACTTTTTTGTTGAGCCGTAAGATAGTCGCCACTGCGGCCAATTAGCTGAGAGTAGATGATATTCAGCCTGTTCTAAGACACTTTAACGTGGTTGAAGAGGTTTCTCTTCGACAGGCCGATCCAGGCGGATGACCTGATCAATTACTAGTGGTCAGGAGTCAGGCCAGTGATCGGAAAAGTGGAGTTGTCCTCGGGTCATCTATTTTCTTGAGCTGCTTAGACTTACCTCACTGGATGAATTCAATCGCTCACTAATAAACACAAATTTTCACGGAGCCGGATGGGCCGGATGGGCAGTGATGAGGTTGATTCATCCGGAACCCAAAAGCTGTGTTTGGCGAACAGTTGTCAGTTCAGATGTGGATCGAACGCGGGTGGAATTGTCAGGGATACTGATATGTGGATAAATAAAGTGGTTAACCGGAGAAGTGTGGTGGCGGTGTTCCTCGTTGTTGGAGCACTGTTGGTCGCGGTGTCATCATTACGGCAGCTTTCGTCGGTACAGGCATCGGCCAACCTGACGATCACCCCGATCACCTGGAACATTGTTGGACTCGACAGCAACAACGTCAACGTCGGTCCAAACCAGTTTCCGGTTGGGGTGCGGGTCTGCAACACCGGAACGGCGGCGGCGACGAATGTGACATCCGCCTTCATCTGGGACACGAGTGATCCTTATATTAATCTGCGCCCGGGAACCCTGAGCAATTTCAACGCTAATAAGATTCCGAGTCTGGCGGTTGGGGCCTGTACCGACTTCTATTATGAGGTGGAGGTGACGCGGACTGCCGCCGCATATACGCATGCGCGCCGGTATCACGTCACAGCCACAGCGGATACCCTGGGGACTATCACCACTCCGCGGCCGCGCGAAATCTATGTCGAGTATCTCGTTTCGCAGCGCCGCAACATTATTAATGACATGAAGCTGAACAACGTCTCGGTTCCGGCAAGCGGGACGATGGTTCTTGAGGTCGGGAAGACCTACAATCTGACCCTCGTCGGATCGACCGCGACCCAGGGATATGAGCAGATCGAGTCATTCATTAATCTCTCCAATACCATCTTCCAGATTCTTTCTGTCTCGACATCCTATAC
>JBEAVZ010000068.1:0-5014 GCA_041160645.1 Acidobacteriota bacterium | reverse complement strand
CTCACAATTTAGTCTGTATGTTGCAACTGCTTCTCTGTTGCAACTGCTTCTATGTTGCAACTGCTTCATTGAAGCAGACAGTGTTGGCTGCCATTTTGGTGATCATCGACCGGCTGAAGGTCGGGAGAGGTTTAATGGCGGCTCATCATGGCGCGTCGACCACACCGCTCATCCCCCGTCGGTCAGTTTGAACCCGGCAGCGGTGGTGGGAAGAGGACAGGTCAGCTATGTCAGCCTTATCAGATAGACCACAGAGAACCGGTGAGCACACCCCTGGCGGGGATGAGGGGTGGAATACTGGTGATTCACTTCAGGACGACCTCTTTCAGTACGACATTGCGGCAGGTTTAGATATCCTGCGGGGGCGGCTGCTCGACCTGAGCAATCGAAACCGATTGCTCAACTTTCGCCCGGATGCCCCGCGCCACTGGCGCCGTCAGCTTGGAATCGTCGATGTGAGCATGGAGACGGTCTTTAAACGTCTCTGTCGTGACGAAGAATATGGATTCCAACCGGTGCCGTATCCTGTCCCCGGTGATGGGGTGATGATCCCCTTTGACGAGTTCACCAACAATCCGGAGACCTATCTCGATGGTCAGGAGCGGCGCGGCGCGCCCGTCGGAGTGGGTGAGAAGAGGCGACCCCGGGCGGAGGAGTATGCCCGGCAGCTGAGCATCAACACTTCATATGAGCTGCAGTCAGGGGTGATTCCCGGGTTGCAGGTCGAGATGGAACAGGCCGCCAACAATCTGCAGGTGCTCCATTACGCGGATGAGCTGGACCAGATTCTTTCGTCAATTCTCGATACCAACCGCACGGCGGCGCGCGAATTGGGGGTGACGACACTCTTTCTGGTCTTTGGGCTTCTCGAGTGGGGTGATCCGAGTGATGGCGACGGGAGAGAGGTGGGGCGTCTCGCGCCACTGCTGCTGATGCCGGTGGTCCTTCGCCGGAGCCGGTCGGAGGGGAGAGAGGCGCCCTATCTCCCCTACCTTATCGAGTGGTCAGGGGAGGAGATCGAAGTCAACCAGACGCTCCGGATCATGCTCAGGCAGCGCTTTGGGTTGGAGATCCCGCCCTATCAGTTCGAGGAGAGTCTGGAGAGTTATGTCGCGAACATCCAGAGCCTGATCGCCCCACATCCCCTCTGGCGGATCCACCATCGGTTGACGCTGACCAACTTCAGTTTTCACAAATTGCGGATGTGGGAGGATCTCGACCCCGGTAACTGGCCGGAGAATCGCCTGCTCGAGCACCCCCTGGTCCGCGATTTCTTCGTCGGCAAAGCGGCCGATTCATTCACCGGAGCCGCGCCGGCCGATGAGCAGGGAGAGTTGCCGCCGCTCGTTCTCGCGGCAGACAGTTCGCAACACGCGGCGATCAGCCAGGCCCTCGCCGGCGAGAATCTGGTGATCGAGGGGCCGCCGGGAACCGGGAAGTCGCAGACGATCACCAATCTGATTGCCGCCGCGCTGCACGAGGGAAAGTCGGTGCTCTTTGTCGCCGAGAAGGCTACCGCGCTCGAGATCGTCCAGCGCCGCCTCGCCGAAGTCGGACTGGGAGACTTCTGCCTCTGCCTTGGGACACGGAGTGATGGCGGGGGGGGAGCCGCAGACTGGCTGATTTCACGCACCCGTGACCTGGCCTTCAACCTGCGCCAACGTCTCGCCAGAAAGGGGAGTTACGAGCTGCCGGTCACGCTCACCCAGAAGCGGGAGATCCAAAAGTCCTACCGACGCCGCTTGACCGAATATGAGCAGGCGATCAATCAACCCTACGGCGCCTGTGGGCGGACTATCTACGAGACAATCGGCCGGCGCGAGCGGCTGCTGCAGTCATTGGAAACGGCGATCGGCTCGGCCGCCGGTCTGGCCCGACTCGAGGCGCTCCGCATCGAGCGGGCTGAAGCGCTGACGATCGCCCAGATCGAATCTCTCGAAGAGAATGCCGCAATCTATGAGAAATCGCTCGCCTGTCTGACCAGAGACTGCTCGATCACCAGCCATCCCTGGTATGGACTGATGCGGGATACCGTCGATCCGGACGAGGAGCAGACGATTCTCGAAGCGCTGCAGTCGCTTATCGGGGTGGCCCGGAAGATCGAGGAGACGCTCGCCGACTTTGGGCAGGGAAATGACCTTCCCCTGGCCGGTTACGAGATGAGCATTCGACGCCTGATCGAGATCGAGCCACTCCTGCCGGAGGTCGATCCGGCAGTGCGGCGGGAGTTGGTGCCGTTGGCAGCCGACCATGCCGTTCGCGAAGATCTGCGTCGCCTCGGAGGACTGCTCGAAGAGTATCAGACAGCGTCTGGCGTGGTGACGCGCCATTTTCGCGATTTGACCGCTCTCGAGACTGAAGATCTGGATCGTCTGCGGGCGGCGTGTCGACGGGCTGGTGAGGCTGGGATGGCTGGATTGACGATCGCGGAGATCGGGCAACAGTCGGCCTGGATCACGTCGCTTGCCGACTATATCGAGGGCGCAGCGCCGCTCTTTGACCGGGTGGTTGGTCACCTCGAGTGCGAGCTTGACTATGACCTGGCAAGTGTCAAAGTGCTTATGCGAGCCCTGATTCTGCTCAATGAAGCCCCGCGCAAGGCTCTTCCCAGCCGGGTCGCCGGACTGGAGCGGGAGGGGATTGGACCGGTGCTGACCCGGGCACGGCAGGAGGCCGAGCAGTTGCGTCGTCAGGCCAATAGCCTCTCCAACCGCGTCGATCGCCACCTTGCTCCTCCCGTAGAGGATCTGGCCCGCTATGCCGCAATTGCCGCCACTGCCGGCCCCTTCCGGTTGATTTCGCGTGATTATCGCGAGGCGCGTCGGGAGTGGTTGGGGATGGTCAAGCAGGACGATATTCGCACGCCCAGGCAGATGGTGCGGGATTTTCGAGACCTCCTCAATTACCAGAACAGCCTGCACGACTTCACGACAAGGCCGGAATACCTCCAGGTCCTGGGTCCCATCTTCAATGGGTTGCAGACCCCTTTCTCCGATTATGATCAGCTGGTCAAATGGTATGACCGGATCAAGCTCATTCTGGGCCAGGCCTCGGAACCGGCCCGACGAGTCGCGACCGCCCTCTTCACCGTCCCCGTCGCCAACCTGAAGACGCTCCTCCATCTCAAGGAGGTCGAGGCGCGTGAAGAGATCGAAGCGGTGATCAGCTTCTTTGGGCGTCTTGAAGGTTACGTGGCGGGCCTCTCCCCGGGGCTGCGTCCGGAGGTGGGGGACAATCTGCTCAGCTTTGCCGCCATGTTACGTGAGTCGGCCGAGGTCAGTCAGTCGATCTGCGCGACCTTTGCGGACCTGCAGGTCGAGACGGCCAGTCCGGTTGGGGCATTGGTTGAGAGTCTCGACGCACAGCAGCGGTTGAAGGAGCTGCAGAAGCAGATCGAGGCTTACGCCGGTCTTGGTGAGATCCTGGGGTGGGCAGGGCTCGAGCCCCTCGAGACTGGTCTCGACTTTACCGGAGTCGAGGAGACGATCCGTTTCGTGGAGCGATTGGAGTCGACTCCTTTGCCGCGCGAGTACCGGGAGTGGCTCTGTTCCGCGGCGATCGATCGCCGCATTGCCTCGATGAGGGAGACCACGGCCCGTTTAGAGGCGCTCTTCACCCAGTATGGTCTGGCGCGCCAGCGTTTCAATGCCGTCACGGGAATCGATGAGCGGCTCTGGTACGGGCAGGATCCTCAGCTGGTTGAGTTGGGGATTGCCCAGGTGCGACAGCGCGCCGAGCTTGCCCGGCAAGCGTGGGACGATCTGCCGCTCTGGTTGATCGCCCGGCGTGCCCACCGGATGATGGTCGGGCAGGGGCTGACGGGCCTGGCCACGCTGATCGAAGATGGGACGATCCCTCCGAACCGGTTGGTCGAGGCCGTCCAGTTCATCTACCACAATTCGATTCTGCACGGGGCTTGCCGACATTTTCCGGCACTGGTTGAGTACAACGGTTTCGTTCTCGATGAGATCAGGGAGCGTTTTGCGCAGATCGACCAGGAGGTGATCGAGTTGACGCGCCGGGAGATCGCCGCGCGGCTCGATGATCTTCACGTTCCCCCCGGCAACCGGCTGGGCCCCATCCGCAGTTACACTGAACTTGGTCTGATCTCGCACCTCGCCGCCAATCAGAATGCGCGGATCGGCATTCGCCAGGTGATCAGGAGCAGTGCGGGCGCGCTCCTCGCGCTCAAGCCGTGCTTCATCATGAGTCCGCTGGCAGTCTCGCGCTACCTCCCACCCGAGTCGATCCGCTTCGATCTGGTGATTATGGACGAGGCTTCACAGTTGCGACCAGAAGATGCGCTGGGGGCTGTGGCGCGGGGAGGTCAGCTGGTCGTCGTCGGAGACCGTCTCCAGCTTCCTCCGCCGAGCCTCTTTGAGCCGACTATCTCTGCGCCTGAAGATGAGGCGACCGACTCGGCCGCCACGGCGTTGCTGGTCGACCAGCCCGCTGGACGCGGCGAACTCGAGAACATTCTCGAGATTGCCAGCTCCAGATACCAGCCGGTCTGTCAGCTCAAATGGCACTACCGCTCGCGCCACCAGAGCCTGATCAACTTTGCGAATCGTGAGTTCTACCAGGACAGACTAACCGTCTTTCCATCGCCCGAGACCAATTCCGACCGATCAGGTTTGAAGCTCTGCTATATCGAGGATGGTGTCTGGGAGCAGAATTGTAACCGTCCGGAGGCGGCGGCGGTCGTGGCGGCGGCCATCGACCACCTGACCAATCATCCTACCGAGTCGCTCGGCATCGTCGCGCTCAATCTGCGGCAGCGAGAGCTGATCGTCGAGCTGCTGGAGCGCGCCCTGTGCGACAATCGAGTCGCCGCCGAGCATTATCAGAATATGCAAGAGGGGGGAGAAGAGCTCTTCGTCAAGAACCTCGAGATCGTTCAGGGTGATGAGCGCGATGTGATCTTCGTCTCCGGAACGGTCGGACGGGATATCCTTGGCCGGTTCAGGCTGACCTCGCTCGGCCCCCTGACCAATAACCGGTATGGCCACCGCCG
>JBEAVZ010000064.1:0-4035 GCA_041160645.1 Acidobacteriota bacterium | reverse complement strand
CTCCAATCCCCATGCTGTCGATGATCGGCACATCGGTCAGATTGAGGAGCACCTTGTTGGTGCCCGCGGTGAGAACCTTGTCAATCAGAATCTGGAGCTGGTGTCCTCCCTGCCCCTTGATAAATTTTCCCTTCAGATCAAGCACCGCTATGGTGCCATTGTAGTGAATACCAATCGTCATCATAACCGGGATATCCCAATGCAAAAGCCAGCGGCGAGGTCGTCCATCGTGGCGATCCTCGTTGATCGAGTTGTTGCCGAGGCTGTAATCAATAAACCAACAAATCAGGGACGTGCAGATTCGTCCACTCACGAAGAAGTCTGATCTTACACGCTTGAAGGTGAGAGGGAAAGGTGAAAGGGTAAAGTTCGTCATGGCCGCGGAGCGGCGGAAGGGGAAAAAGCGGCGGCAGGTGCGGCCAGACAGGGCAATGTAGTATTATTCCGATTGGTAATTTTTTTCTGAGATGGAGCAGGTGAACAGTAGTCAGCCTGTCCGGAGAAGTTGTCATGATGTTATTGGGTATCGATTTTGGGACGACACGAACCGTGGTCGCGGCGGTCGACCGGGGGAACTACCCGGTGATCAGTTTTCACGCCGATGGAGCGGAGGGTAACGATCTCCGCGACTGGTATCCATCGATGGTCGCCGCACGTGGGAATGAGGTGGTCTACGGTTTCGAGGCCCTTGCCAGGCAGAGTGATCCCTCCTGGCGGGTCCGGCGTTCATTCAAGCGCCAACTGGGAAGCGTCGGACCCAACGACGAGCTGACGATCGGTGAGACCCGGGTCCCGGCGCTCGAGCTGCTGACCGGCTTTCTCTCGCAGTTGCGGAGCGATCTGCTTGGGCGCTCGAACCTCCGGGCAAAGGCCCGCGAGAAGCTGGCGGTGATGATCTCCGTCCCGGCGAACGCAAACAGCAATCAGCGTTTTTTGACGATCGAGGGGTTTCGACGCGCCGGCTTTGAGGTACGCGGGGTGATAAATGAGCCGTCAGCGGCGGGGATCGAATATGCGCACCTGCTGGCGACCAACAGCCGGAGTAGCGCGCGGCAGATTCTCGTCGTCTACGACCTTGGCGGAGGAACATTCGACTCATCCGTGATCAGTCTGGTTGAACGCGACCACGAAGTGCTGAGCAGCGAGGGAATTGGGCAGCTGGGCGGGGACAATTTCGACATCATCCTGCTCGACCTGGCGCTGCGTGAAGCGGAGATCGACGAGGTGCCGGAGGGCGGTCTGGCGCGACTGCTCGAAGAGTGTCGCCATAAGAAAGAGAGCCTCCATCCCAATTCGCGCCGGATCTCGATCGACCTTGGCCTGGGGATCGAGGGGGCGGGTGAGGTGATGGTCGGAGTCGGTCAATTCTATGAGGAGTGTCGCCCGCTGATCGAGAGCACCATCGAGGCGATGGAGCAGGTGATGAGCAAATCCGCGCGCGAGGCGGGGTTCGACCTTCATCAAACCGCCGCCGTCTACCTCGTCGGAGGTTCGAGCGATCTGCCGCTGGTCTCACGACTGCTGCGCGAGCGTTATGGCCGACAGGTCCGGCGTTCGCCATACCCACACGCCGCAACGGCGATTGGCCTCGCGATTGCTGCCGATGCGAAGGCTGGCTACCGACTACGCGAGCGCTTTACGAGACATTTCGGAGTGTGGCGCGAGCATGACGATGGTCGGAGTATCTCTTTCGACACGCTCTTTGCGAAGGACACCCCGCTGCCGGCGCCGGGTGAGGACCCGCTGGTGCGGAAACGCCACTATCGCCCAACCCACAATATCGGCCATTTCCGGTATCTCGAATGCAGTCGGCTCAATCTGCATGGACAGCCGCAGGGTGACATTGCGACCTGGGACGAGATCCACTTCCCTTTCGACCCGCAGCTCCAGCATGGCGCGGACACGGCAGCCGGGAGTGATCTCCGGCGGGTGCCAATCGAACGTGGCTACCACTTTCAGAACGTCATTGAAGAGACCTACTCGTGTGATGCCCTTGGGCTGCTCGAAGTGGAGATCGCCGACCTGACCACCGGTTACCGGCGGCGTTGTCGTCTGCGCGGCCAGTAGCCTTGCCTGAGGCGGTAGTCAACTGGTCACCAGAATGGTTCGGCGGCCCCGTTCACGAATCAGTTCGAAGAGAAGGCTCTCGGGGACTGAGGCGCTCTGGCAGCTGATGATGAGCACTTCGCCAGCCGCCGCCTGGCTGCTGAGAAGCCGCTCGAGACCGGGCTGGCGGGAGTCCTCGACCTGCCGGGACAGCGCTCGGCGGGCGCCCCAGAGGGCCAGCAGATCGGCCCCGGCCGCCGCGGTCCGGATCTCCCGGTCGATCACCCCGCGAATGGTTCGAAATGTGCAGTCGACCCTGGCGCGTGCGGCAATCTCGGTGAGCATCTGCTCGATCCGGCGGGCCTGGATGCGCAATTCACGATCGATGCGCGCCGCGTCGACCACCTCGCGATGCGAAGACTGGCGGCTGACCTGGCGGACAAAGTGGAGCGCCGCCGGCTCACTGATCAGTCCGGGTGGCGGCCCGGGGCTCGTGGCTGGCGGAGCGCTCCTCCCGCCGCCCAGAGTCCGTCCAATCAGCCTGAGGAGGTTAATATCCTCGATCAACAATCCCT
This sequence comes from Acidobacteriota bacterium, assembly GCA_041160645.1. GTDB lineage: Bacteria > Acidobacteriota > Blastocatellia > RBC074 > RBC074 > CAIOZW01. The sequence goes on along the minus strand of JBEAVZ010000064.1, from coordinate 1,414 downwards.
CGACGGAGGCTTCGAACTGGACGGCCAGTTGGACCGCCGCCCGGAGAAGCCCCGGGCTCGACGACGAGCTGTCGAGCGCGAGAAGAATCTTTCGTCGGCCTGGCTCGGTCTGGCGCAGTGTCATCTCATCACTCCTTACTCTCCCCCGAACGGCCAAAAGAGATCCGCTTCTCGGCCAACTCGATCAACCGAACCTCGACGCGCTGGTTGATGCTGCCATATGGAAAATGGCCATCGGCATCGCGGGAACCGGCCGGCAGGCCGGTCAGGATCTCGATGCCCTCATCGATCGTGCTGACCGGATGGATGTGGAACTGTCCGGCGGCGACCGCCCCGATGACATCGTGGCGCAGCATGAGATGTTTGACGTTTGCGGCGGGAATGAGAATCCCCTGCTCACCGGTCAGCCCGCGCATCCGGCAGAGGTCGAAGAAGCCCTCGATCTTCTCGTTGACTCCGCCGATAGCCTGAACCTCACCGTGCTGATTGACGGATCCGGTCACGGCCAAGGACTGGCGCAGCGGCACCTCGGCGAGGGCGGAGAGGAGCGCGTAGAGTTCGGCGGAGGAGGCGCTGTCCCCTTCGACCCCGCCATAGGACTGCTCGAAGACGAGGCTCGCCGAGAGTGAGAGCGGGTAGTCGACGGCATAGCGGGCGCCGAGAAAACTGGAGAGGATCATGACCCCCTTGGAGTGGATCGGCCCACCGAGCGCAACTTCGCGTTCGATATCGACCACCTCTCCCCGGCCAAGCCGCACCCGCGCGGTGATCCGCGTCGGATGGCCAAAAGTGAACTGGTTGAGCATGATCACCGAGAGCCCATTGATCTGGCCGACCCGCTGGCCGGAGGTATCGATGAGAATGGTCCCGCGGCGAATCTCCTCGAGATAGCGCGAACGCATCCGGTCAGCGCGCCGGTTCTGGGCATCGATCGCCTGCTGAATATTGCCCGGCCCAATTGTCGATCGCTCCTCGCGCGTCGCCCAGAAGTCGGCCTCGCGTAGCAGATCGGCGAGGGTGATCGTATGGGTGGTCATGCGTTCCGCGTCGCCAGCCAGGCGCGAACTGTGCTCGATGACGCGGGCGACGGCGGCCCGATCGAGCGGCAGCAACCTCTCCTTGCGGGCAATCGAGCCGATCGTCCGGGCATAGAGGAGATGGTTCTCCGGACTGCGCGGCATCTCATCCTCGAAATCGACGGCGACCTTGAAGAGCTCACTGAAGTCTGGATCGTACTGGGAGAGCAGATAGTAGAGCATCCGTTCACCGAGCAGAACGACCTTGACGGCGAGGGGGATCGGCTGCGGTTCGAGGGAGACCGCGTTCATCAGTCCAACCGATTGTCCGAGCGACTCGACCTTGATCTCGCCAGCCCGCAGGGCGCGCTTGAGGGCCTCCCAGGTGTAGGGCTGTT
>JBEAVZ010000558.1:0-4752 GCA_041160645.1 Acidobacteriota bacterium | reverse complement strand
GCGTGGGATCGTGTTTGATTCGCAGCAGGGAGAAGACGACTGACGTCGAGACCTCGAGAACCCGGACCAGTGGGGAGGCGAGCCTGGCGAGGCCATTCATTGGCGCGGCAATCACCCGGGCAATCGCCTCGGGGGCGCCCAGCGCAATCCGCTTTGGCACCAGCTCCCCAATGATCAGGGAGAGAAAGGTGATCCCGATGACGACGATGCCCACGCCGATCATCTCGGCTGAGTCGGCAAGGAGCGGAAAGCGCCGCAGGAAGATGCCAATCTGCTCGGCGATGGTTGCCCCGCCAACCGCTCCGGCAAGAATACCGATGAGGGTGATCCCAATCTGGACGGTTGAGAGAAGCCGGTCGGGTGACTCGGCGAGCGCCAGCGCCAGCGCGGCGCGGCGGTCACCCTGGCGGGCCAGTTGCTGCAACCGCGCCCGCCGGGCCGAGACGATCGCCATCTCGGACATCGAGAAGATGCCATTGGCGATCATGAGGACGACGACCAGCAGAATTTCGATCATTATTGCCCGCAGATGCTCACCTCCCTGGATGATGAACCGAAAAAAGCAATGGCAGAAGAGTGACGGAGCGAGTCGCGTCAGATCTTCTGCCAGTTGGAGCGGCCACTGAGACTTGCCATTCAGGTTCGCCCGTACCGGGTGGCTGGTTCGGGGAGAGATCCACCCGTCGGGTGGCGAGCGCTGTGGCTTCAGATCATGCAGATCATTCAGATAATGGCGCGGATCGCTTCCTGATCGAAACCGATGACAAACTTCTTTCCCCGCCGCAGGATTGGCCGCCGCAGCAGGTTGGGTTCGCTGATGATCAGCTCAATCAGTTCGTCGACCGGGGGAAGCTCGCTCGCCATGCCACGTTCTTTGAAGATAGCGTGACGCGAGTTGAGGAAGGGAAGTATCGCGTCGTTTCCGAAGATCTCGCGAAGCTCCCCATCGGTCAGTGGTCTCTTGGCATAGTCTCGTTCGACGAGATCCGTGCCTGCTTTCTCACCCATCACATCGCGGAGGAGACTCCTCGCGTTTCGACAGGTCGTTCAGGTCGATTTGTAGAAGAAGTTGATCTTCATGTAATTTAACCCTCCGTCTTGCCAACGACAATCATGCCCGCGGCCATGGCTCCGCCCTTGAGAGGGAGAATGAACTCGACCACCACGTGCTCGTGTTCATTCTTGACGATATGTGGAAGCGCCTTCTCATCGGTGGCCGGAGCGAGGCTCCAGCAGGACGGATGGCCCGTGCCCGAGGCATTGCGGCTCAGTTTTATCATCTCCTCGAAGCTCAGCCGCTTCTCCGCCTCCTTGTCCTCGCCGATCGGGCAGAGCACAAAGAAGTCGCGGGTCGGTGAGACTCCGAGGTGGTTGCCGTCCTGGAGGATCATTCCGTAACGGAGCGTGTACAACCCCGCTTTGAGCCCCTGACCCCGAAAGTCGCCAGCGTTGATGGGAAAGTTGATCACGCCGGCCAGGGTCCCCTCACCGATCTTCGAGAAGACCGCTCCGGGGACATCCTCTCCGTTGGCCGGGATCTCTTTCCGCAACCAGACCTCACAAACCACCTTCCCCTGTGGATCGAGAACCCGAATCCCCTTCGAGTCGAGAACGCCGCGGATCGACTCGGAGACGGCCGGGGCGGCCGACTCCGGCAGGGCGCCGATCGCCTCGACCTTATAGTCGGCGCCAAATCCGGTCAGGGGCAGGGCGACCAGCAGGAACGTAAATGTCAGAAAATGCTTGAACATTGTCACTCCTATCGATAAAACTCAGCCTCGCGACTACCTGGCAAAATGGCCGACAAAACCGCTCCGCTTGCCGCGAAGAGTCCAGGAGACCCCGAGTCCTTCGCCCTTGAACTGATCGAGGGAGGCGACGACCGGCATCGAGTGGGCGGTCGAGCTGAGTGGGGGGTAGTAGGTCTGCTCGTTGCCGCAGATATGGTCCTTGGCGGTCAGGCTGCGGGCGATGATGCTGGCGATCGACCCGGCCTCGACTCGGCCTCCGCTCGGATGCTCGCCCATAAATTCGAGCTCGAGGCGGATCGGCGCGACCTCCGTGCGGACGACGTCATCAAACAGATTGCCGCTCATGGTTCTGGCGAGTGAGGCGAGCGCCTTCCGCTGGGCCGGATTGGCCCGCTCATCGACGATGATGACCGACTTGGCGGTCAGGTTCTCGCTGTAGGGGCTGCCGAGTGTCCCGTTGGCCCGGGCCACGCCGACGACACTCAGCCCGTCGAGCGCCACTCCATCCCATTCACCCTTGGCGACCCGCCAGGCGAGAATCGCCTGGTCACCGACCAGATTGAGCTCAGACATTGCATAACAGTGACCGGTGTAGACGTCCGCGTTCCGTGACTCGATATAATCGCCGTGAATCTGCTGGCCGAGGGCGCTGGTCGTGAGCAGCATCCCCATCAGGCAAACGCCCAGAAGAATTGTCAGTCTTTTCATTGGTGAGAGCCTCCTCTAAAAACTCAGTTCATACTGGTCAGATCGTTCGGGGAAAAGAGAAGAAGAGCGAAGAGAGAGTTTCTTCCGGATCTCTCTCCGCCCTTCGCGCCTTGCGGCTTTACGACAACGAAAAATTATTCTACTGACTCACTCCTGCGCATGGCAACCACGATCAGCGGAGCAGCAAAATTCCGGCTCGGCGACCTTGCCGTCAGGTCCAAGGCAGTTCTGCGTGTGGAAGCACCAGAAGCTGCCAGTGTTGGAGCGCTGAACGGTCGGGTCGTGCTCCGTCCAGATGAACATCCCCTTCCAGCGGAGGGAAGGGCAGAGATTGGGACGATTGGTATCGTAGCGTTCTGATTCAGTCATCTTCTACCTCCGGATCAGGCCGATATTCCAGCCGCGGCAAGGATCGCGCGTTTGACGGCGACCTGGGTCAGCTGGACCTTGTAGGCGTTATGGCTGAGCGGCTGCGCTCCGGCGACGGCAATCTTGCCGACGGCGGTTGCCGACTCCTCACTGATCGTTTTGCCAATCAGCGCGGAGGCCGCCTCTGCGGCAACCCAGGGGGTTGGCGCAACGTGACCAAGTGCGATGCGGGCCGCGGTGACCTTCTTCGCGCCATCGAGCTTGATCGCGACGGAGGCGGCGGCCAGCGGCCAGTCGAGGACTTCACGCTGCCGTACCTCGTAGGTTGCGCTGAGCAGCCCGGTCGCCTTCGGGATCGAAATCCCGGTGACCAGCTCGTTCGGCTTCAGCGCATACTCGCGATCAGCAGCAGATTGCGGCGCGACGAAGAACTTCTCGATCTCGACTTCGCGGGCCCCGTCAGGTCCGAAGATCTGCACCTTGGCCGCCAGCGCGATCAGCGCCGGGGCGAGTGATGACGGATTGACGAAGAGGGCCGGTCCAGAGTTTCCGAGAATCGCGTGGTAACGATTGTCACCGGTGGGAACCAGTGGCTGTCCAGCCTCATTCCTGGCCAGCAGACCGAAGCCGGCCCGGTAATACCAGCAGCGTGGACGCTGGCAAAGATCGCCGGCAACTGTTCCCATGTTGCGGATTTGCGGACTGGTTATTCCGGCGGCCGCCTGCGCAAGTGCCGGGTGGCTCTTGCGGGTCGCCTCGAGCAACTGGTCGATGGTCACCAGCGCTCCGATACGGGCTGAACCATCACGAAGGATCTGGAGAGTCGAGAGCTCCTTGATCCCCTTGATGTTCACGACCCTCTGTGGGGTGGCGACATAGTCCTTCATCAGACTGAGCAGATCGGTTCCCCCAGCAAGGATCTCGGTCTCACCCCACACCTTGCCAAGCAGTGTGACGGCCTGCTCCTTTGTCGTTGGACTGGCATATTCGAACTTGTTCATTATGCCTGGCCTCCTTTCTTGGCCAGTGCGGCCAATACGCGATCTGGTGTCAGCGGCAGGGTCGAAACACGGACTCCAATGGCATTGGCGACCGCATTCGCGATGGCCGCACCCGGAGAGACGGTCGGCGGCTCCCCAAGGCCGATTGGACCGCGCTCATCGTACCCCTTGCCGGTCATCATATGAACCTTGAAGTTGCCGATATCGGTCAGGCCAGCCAGGCGGTAGAACTCCATGTTCGGATTGAGCATGCGCCCGGTATGGTCGTCCATGACCTTCTCTTCGTAGAGGGCGAAGGTGACTCCCATGATCATCGCGCCGAAGACCTGGCTCTCCGCCGTCTTCATATCGATGATCAGTCCGCAGTCCTGCACCGCCACAAAGTTGTTCATGCGGATGATACCCGTCTCGATATCGACCGAGACATCGGCCATCTGGACTCCACCCACGCCGGCAGAGGTCAGGTTTTCACGTCCGGGGTTCTTGCCACGTGTCGTGAGGGGCTGCGTGCCCAGCTTGGCGCAGGCCTGTTTCCAGGTCAAGCTCTTGGCTGGATCTCCAATCACCTGAATCTTGCCATCGACCGCTTCGAGCTTGTCGGCAGTCGTACCGAGAGTCGGTGCGACCTTCTCGAGCAGCATATTGAGGGCATCGATCGAGGCCCGCCGCGATGAAGCACTGACTCCGCCGATCGTCGTCGATCCACCCGATGAACCTGACGGGGGATACTTGTTGCTGCCAAGGTGCACCTTGACCAGCTCGCGCGGAACTGCCAGGGATTCGGCCACGACGATCTGAATCGTCGTCCGGGTTCCGGTTCCAAGATCCTGTGAGCCGAGTTTGATCTCGACCGAACCGTCAGGATGGACCGTCAGATCGCAGTCACTGGCGTGTCCGCCGCCGCCCCAGGTGTGGAGTGAGAG
>JBEAVZ010000554.1:0-26258 GCA_041160645.1 Acidobacteriota bacterium | reverse complement strand
GGTGCTTACGAGTGGTGAAGTTGTGCGATTCGACATTCTTCTGCGCCGCCTCGATCCGTTTGCTGACCATGGCCGATTCGATGGCCACGCCCTTCTCCATACCGAGCCGCTGCATGATCGCCTTGACGCGATCGCCGGCGAAGATCCGCATCAGATCGTCTTCGAGTGAAAGATAGAAACGTGATGAGCCGGGGTCGCCCTGGCGGCCGGCACGCCCACGGAGCTGATTGTCGATACGACGTGATTCGTGCCGTTCCGTGCCGATAATGTGCAGCCCTCCCAGCGCGACGACCTCGTCGTGCTCAACGACGGTCTCGGGTCTGACGATCTTCAGCGCCTCTTCAATCTGCTCCGGGGTGGAATCGTCCGGATTGATCTCGCGTCGCTTCAAATATTCACGGGCCAGAAATTCCGGATTGCCCCCGAGCAGGATGTCGGTTCCGCGACCGGCCATATTGGTCGCAATCGTCACCGCTCCGCGTCGTCCGGCCTGGGCCACGATCTCAGCTTCACGACCGGCATTCTCAGGCTTGGCGTTGAGCACATTATGCTTGATGCCCATCGAGCGCAGTCGATTGGAGATCAGCTCAGAGTTCTCGACCGAGATGGTGCCGACAAGGATTGGCTGACCCTTGCCGTGGAGTTCATGAATCTCCTCGGCGACCGCATCCCATTTCTCTTCGATCGTCCGGTAGATCATGTCTGGATGGTCGATGCGCACCATCTGGCGGTGGGTGGGGATGCTCGTCACATCGAGGTTGTAGATCTTCGCAAACTCGACCGACTCCGTTTCGGCGGTTCCGGTCATGCCGGCGAGTTTCTGGTACATGCGGAAGTAGTTCTGGAGGGTGATCGTCGCGAGGGTCTGCGACTCACGTTCGATCTTCACGCCCTCCTTGGCTTCGACCGCCTGGTGGAGTCCATCGGACCAGCGCCGACCAGCCATGATGCGACCCGTAAACTCATCGACGATGACCACCTCCCCGTCACGCACAATGTACTGCTTGTCACGCTGGTAGAGTGTATGGGCGACGAGCGCCTGATTGAGGCAGTGGAGGATCTCCATATTGGCCGGATCGAAGAGGTTTCCATGGCCAAGCAGCCTCTCCGCCTTTTCAAAGCCGGATTCGGTCATAATGGCGCGGTGTTGTTTCTCTTCAACCTGGTAGTCGACCTCGGGGGTCAGCCGGGGAATGACAGCATTCGCCTCGTAGTACTTACTGGTTGAATCATCTGCCGAGCCGGAGATAATGAGGGGTGTCCGCGCCTCGTCGATGAGAATCGAGTCAACCTCGTCGACGATCGCGAAGTAGTGCGGTCGCTGAACGCACGAAGAGAGTTCGAACTTCATGTTGTCACGAAGATAGTCGAAGCCGAACTCATTGTTGGTTCCGTACGTGATGTCACATTTGTAGGCTTCCTGACGGGCATAATCGTCCATGTCACTCTGGATGATGCCAACAGTCAGACCAAGAAATCGGTAGATCTTCCCCATCCACTCAGCGTCACGACGGGCGAGGTAGTCGTTGACCGTCACGACGTGAACGCCTCTGCCGAGCAAGGCGTTGAGGTAGACCGGCAGGGTGGCGACGAGCGTCTTGCCTTCACCGGTGCGCATCTCGGCAATCATTCCGCGGTGGAGAACCATACCGCCGATCAGCTGGACGTCGAAATGGCGCATGCCGGTGGCCCGGCGGGAGGCCTCTCGAACGCAGGCAAAGGCCTCGGGCAGGATCTCGTTGAGCATCTCCTGCTCCAGTTTGCGGATCGCCTCGACATCCGCGGTTCCGGCGTCGCGGATCGCTTCCGCCAGGCGTGCTCTGAACTCGGCGGTCTTCTCGCGCAGCTCCTCATCCGATAGTGGTTGGAGTGTCGGCTCCAGGGCATTGATTTCGGCAACGACCGGCCAGAGTTGTTTGAGGAGCCGTTCATTGGCGGATCCAAATACCTTGGTGAGGGCTTTTTCGATAAAGTTCATAGTCGCTCGTCTTTCGGGTCGCCGGCCATCAGAATGGCAGGGCGGCCTTCGCGCAGTCTGGTTTGAGGGGATCGATCGCGTTCGATCTCTTCCCGGACGGGCCTTCGACGTGGAAGGCAAATGAAAATTCTAGTTGACACATGGTGGACCGTCAAGGAGTGTAACTTTGACGTCTGCGCATTGCCTATGGCATTATAGGACTTTCTTGAGTGTTGGAATAATTTTAAAGTAGGAGAGCATTGATCAATGAGTGAAAATACTGAGACTGGCGTAGTTGAGGCAACAACCGAGCAGGAGACTGTCGTCGCGGCTGCGCCGGCAGAGACTGCCCCCGCTGAGCCAGTCGTTGAAGAGGTCAGCTACCACGCAGTGGAGAAGAACGGAACGATCACCGCCATCTGGGAGATGCGCGGGCGTCGCCATGTGCGGACTATCGATCCGCGCAGCGCCGAGGGGCGTCACCTGCTCGGCACTCCGGAATCGAGCGAAGCCGCCGCTGGCTGAGCTTCTTCCCGGGCTCCGGAACGCCGGAACATTTGCACAGAAGATGCAGGGAAGTGGGATGGCCTCGCCGGGGCTGGCGCCGGAATTCCGGACCTCCCCAAAGGTCCCGTCTACCGTACACCGTCCATGTCGGGTGGGGTGGTCGGCATCGGCCAGCTTTAGTCCGGCTACGACCTGTCAGTCCTGACAGTGAACGGGCTGGTCCGGTCTCTGACCTGCCTGGCAGCCGCGCCAACTGGTATAGTCATGGTCGGGGCCCGGCAGCAGATGGGGAAAATAACCGCGGGAGGCTGACTCGTCAGGTCGGCGACCTGGCGCTGCTTCGAACCCGCTTCCGCCGTGTCGCACTGGGCAATGATGGCCATTAACGTCTGACGGAACTGCTTGTTCATCACCCGCGTCGAGCTCAGGAATATCAAGAATCACGCCGAAAGTAGCTATACTTTCCAGCCTGGCGTGATCTCCATCTGCGGACCGAACGGTTCGGGCAAGACAACTATTCTCGAAGCCATCGCCTGGACGCTCTTCGATCACCTCGACTACAAGCGCGAAGATTTCGTGCGCCGGGGCGCCAGGAAGGGGCAGGCGACGGTTGGTTTCGTCTCTGACCTCGATGAGCGCGAATATCTGGTCACCCGGGACACGGGCGGAGCCTATTTCGTCTACGATCCCCAGACCAGATCGCGCCTGGTCGAGCAGAAGAACCAGGTTCTGCCGTGGCTGCGACAGCGCCTCGGCGTGGAACCAGGAACCGATCTGGCAGTCCTCTTCCGCACGACCATTGGAGTCCCGCAGGGCACCTTCACCTACGACTTTACCCTTCCCCCGGCCAACCGAAAAGCGACCTTTGATCAGATTCTGCGAGTTGAGGAGTACCGGCAGGCGGCCGATCAGCTGCGCGTACCGCAGCGGCTCGCCGAGAGCCGCACGATCGAGCTGGAGCGGCAGCTTTCACGCTATGAGGGTGAGCTGGCCATCTGGGATGAGCTGCAGCGTGAGTATGATGAGGCTGGAGAGCGGTTGAGCCGTCTCGCGGGAGATCTGTCGGCAGGCCTCGCGGAGAAGGAGCGGCTTGGGGCCGCCTTGCGGCGTGATGACGAGTTGCGTGAAGAGCTGGAGGCGCAGCGCCAGCAGGTTGGTCAGCTGCGCCTCCAGGTCGGGACGATCAATGAGCGGCGTCTGACAGCCCAGTTGGCCTGCGTGGAGGCACGTGAGGCGGCAGAGCTGGTGGCTGGCGCGGCGGAGGGGGCGCGGTTCTATCTTGCCGCCGCGAGCGAGCTGGAGTCCCTCGAGTTGAAGCGAACCGCGCGTGATCGGCAGCGGGCTGAGCTGTCCGCGCTCGAGCAGCGCCTGGTCGAGGCCGAGAGCGTCGAACGATACTCTGCGGAGCGATTGGCGGAGGTCGCGCAGGCCCGTCTCGAGTCGGGGCGTCTCGAATCCCTTGCGCTGCGTCAGCAGGAGCTGGAGCTCACGCAGTCCCGCCTCCGCGAAGCGCGTGGTGAGGCGCTCAGTCTGCAGGCGACACGTGCCGATCTTCAGCAGGAACTGAACAAGTTGCGCAGTCGGTACCTGGCGCTGACAAAACAGATCGAAGAGGCCGAGCAGCGCCTGACACAGGCTCAGTCGGTCGATGCCCTCGAGGCCGAGCGTCAGCAGCTCGAGACCGAGGCCCAACAGCTCGCCATTCTCCGCGAGTCACGCCAGTTGAAGCTCGGACAGTTGGAGCGCCTGGAGAGGGATCTTCAGCCGCGCCGGTTGGAAGAAGCGCGGCTGCGCGAGGAACTGTCAGCCCTCGAAGCCCTGACGGAGTCGGTCGAGGGTATTCCGTCCCTCGAGGCTCGTCAGCACGAGCTGTCGAGCCGTCGGGCCCGTCTTGGGGCAGAACTGGCCCGCGATCAGGAGATGATCACCGCCCTCGAGGGTGGCCGAATCTGTCCGCTCCTGACCGAAAAATGTCTCAACCTTGGCGAAGGCGAGTCCCTTGCGGGACGCTTTCACGATGGTCTCGAGCAGCGGCGGAATGAGATCGAGACCATCGGGCTCGCCCTTGACCAGCTCAACGCGGCGTTGAAGGAGGCTCGGCAGGTTGCGCTTGACTATGCCCGCGTGCCGGATCTTCGCCGCTCGCTCGAGGCGCTGGTCATCAACCGCCGCACGGACGAAGGGCAGGCCGAACAGCTGCGCATCGAGATCGGTCGATTGCCCGGTGATCCGGAGGCGCTCTCCCGGCAGCTCACCGCGCGACGGTCTCAACTCGACGACCAGCTGCGCCAGGCCCGTGAGGCGCAACGTCTGATCCACCAGGCTGAAGTCCTCGGAGAGGAGCGGGCCCGGGTCCAGCGCGAAGGGGAGCTTCGCCGCACCGAGTATGATCGCCTCGAGGCACGACTGGGAGAGCTGGGCGATGTCGATGAGCTGATTGGGGAGGTGCAGCGGCAGCTCGCCGCACTTGGCGATCCGCGAAGCCGGCTGGTCGCTCTTCGTCAAACGATCGATCGCGAGGCCGAATGGCTGGACGAGGTTGCGCGCGCCAGTCAGTTGACGGCCGAGATTCGCCAGCAGGCTGATCCGCTCCGGCAGCTCCTGCTCTCCACGCAGGACCTCGATCAGCAGATCGCCGCCGCGACCACCAACCGTTCTCTCCACCAGTCAGACTACCTCGCCTTCATCGCCAATGAGCAGATGGCGCGAACTCTCGATGCCCGCGAGGCGGAGCTCCGGGCGCTCGATGACGAGCTGGCCCGTCTCGAGGAGGCTCTTGCCGCTGCCGTGGCGGCGCTGGCCATCCGCGAGGAGGCCTATGACCAGTCTGCGCACCAGGCCTGCCGTGAACAATATGACTCGTGCCGCGAGCTTGTTTCCCAACTGGGCGCCCAGCAGGAACACCTCCGCACCCGGATCGAGGCCTTGACCACCCGGCTGGCCGCGCTCGCCGCCATTCGTGAAGAGATGAATCTTCTCTCCGCTGAACGTGATCGCCTCTCCAGGCTTGGCCGGAAGACAGAGATGATTCGCGAGACCCTCACCAGGGCGGCTCCCTTCATCACCGAAGCTTACCTCTACTCCGTCTCCCATGAAGCGAACCAATTGTATCGTGAGATCGCCGGGCGTTATGATATGACTCTCCGTTGGACGAGGGAGTATGAGATCCTGATCGAAGAGAACGGCTACGAAAGGCCGTTTCAGAATCTCTCCGGTGGTGAACAGATGGCCGCGGCTCTTGCCGTGCGTCTGGCTCTGCTGAGGGAACTCTCCGAGATCAACCTGGCCATTTTTGATGAGCCGACAACCAATATGGACGAAGAGCGGCGTCGAAACCTGGCGCTCCAGTTGGGTCGAATCAGGGATTTCCACCAACTCTTTGTCATCAGTCACGATGATAGTTTCGAAGGCTTGACCGATCAGCAGATTAATCTCGGCGAGCCCTCGTTGTCTGGCAGGTCCTGAGCCAGCAGGTCCTGAGCCAGAAGATCTTGAGGATAACCATAATGCCTGAAAAAGGTGAACTGAATTCGGAGTTGCAGGGATATTACGACCGGGTTGAGGCGATCAGAAAGGAGGCGCGCCAGTTGGTTGAGGGGTTGACCGAAGAGCAGTTCGCCTGGCAGCCGGCGCTCAACCGCTGGTCGATTGCCCAGTGTCTGGAGCATCTCAATGCGACCGCCCGCAACTACTTTCCACTGATCAACAACACGATCAACAATGCGCGCCCAAATGGGCTGCTCGGTCCGGGTCCTTACCGTCATGGCTGGCTGGGGCGCATCTATGCCCGCACGGTGCTGCCGCCGCCGAAGTTGCGTGTTCCCTCGCCGCGTCGCTTCATTCCACCGCCGGATCGCCCGATGTCTGAGATCTGGCCATCGTTTCTCAACTTCCAGGATCGGCTCCAGGAGCTGATTCTGCACGCCCAGGGAGTCGACCTGGGCCGGGCGACCGTTCCCTCACCAGTGACGAGCCTGATCAACATTACACTCGGATCGACCCTCGCTATCGTCGTTGGCCACGAGGAGCGTCACCTCTGGCAAGCCCGCCAGATTCGTGATGCCGATGGATTTCCAAGATAGGCGGACGGCGGCGCAACCCGCAAAAAAAGTGGCCGCGATGGGGAGTTGCTCTCCCCGTCGCGGCCATTTCGTTTATTGGATTCTGATCCATTGATCAGTTGGCTACCAGTTTGGCGGCGCCCCGACCGGATACTGCTCCATATCCATGATCGTCCCGGTGATCAGTTCACTCTCGCTCGAGGCGAAATAGAGTGCGGCGTGGGCGATGTCGCGCGGCAGCAGTAATCTGCCCCACGGTCGAGATTTGACCGCCTCATCGACCCAGTTCTCACCCTTTCCTTCGACGTGAACCTTCACGTAATGCTCGTTCGGCGTGAGCGTCCAGCCGACGTTGAGCTGATTGACGCGGATCCGGTAGCGGTTGAGATAGCTGGCGAGATTCCTCGTCAGCGTCATCAACGCGCCCTTCGAGGCCGCATAGGCCATCAGTTTTGGCTCGCCAATGTAGGCATTGACCGATCCAATATTGATGATCGACCCATACTGACGCTCTTTCATGTACTTGATGGCCTGCTGAGCACAGATGAATGAACTGCGGACATTGAGCCCGAAGACCTCATCCCACAGTTCGACGCTCGTGTCCTCGATCGTTCCGCGGGCACTGTAGCCGACCGTGTTGACGAGGATGTCGAGCTGTCCGAAATGGGCGACGGCGCCATCAATGAGCTGACGGCAGTCCGCTTCGATTCCGACGTCGGCCTTGATGGCGATGGCTTCGCCACCCCGCGCGACGATCGAAGCCGCGACCGCCTCGGCCTTGCTCACGTCACGATTAGAGACGACGACGCGCGCGCCCTCCTCGGCAAAAAGCCGGACAATGCCCTCGCCCAGCCCCGAGCCGGCGCCGGTCACCACCGCCACTCTCTCAGCCAGTCGCTTCATTATTCACCCCGTCCGCCACTCGCGGGCCCGAAATGCTGGGCCATCTTGCCCCGCAGGAAACGGACCGACTCGCGCAGTTCGTCCATGCCATTCTCGCCGTCCTCGATCGAGATCCAGTTGTCGAAGCCCTCGTTCTTGAGCGTCGAGAAGATCTTGTCATAGTCGTTGAGCCCCTTGCCGATGACGCCATGGCGCAGGTTCTTCGCATATCCCATCGACCCATCCTGTTTCTTCAGATCTTCGATCGTGCCGCTGATCAGGTAACGATCGGAGGCGTGCATGGTGATGACCCGATGTTTGATCGCCTCGAGCACCTCGAGTGGATCCTCGCCACAGATGATCGCATTGGAAGGATCATAGTTGACCCCGAACCAGGGAGAGTCGATCTGGTTGATGACGTCGAGGAAGACATCGATATGCTGGGCAAATTCGGGGTACTTCCAGTAACCGTCCTTGTAGTGGTTCTCCATGTTGAGAATGATATTCTTCGACGCCGCATACGGGATGACGGCGTTGATCGACTCGACCGTGTAGCGGATGCCATCGGCGCGTGAGACATCCTCGCGGCGCTGTCCGGAGAGCACACGGCAGTATTGACCACCCATGCGCGCGGTCAGATCGATCATCTGTTTCTCTTTCTCGATCTCTGCTGCCCGGGCGGCCGCATCGTGCTGCGTAAAGTCGGGGGAGGCGCACATCATTGGCGCTTCGAGGTTCTTCGATTTCAGATGTTGGAGAATCTTGTCAAGGTAGTCATCGTCGAAGCTGGTGAAGAAACCAGGGTAGAGTTCGATCCCATCGACATCGAGAGTTGCCGCGAGGTCGATCCAGTCGAAGAGGGACATGCTGCGCGTAACGCAGAGCTCGTCCATGTAGCACTTGGGGAATACAGACAATTTGGCCATGGTAGTATTCTTTCTAAATAAAAATGGGCTAAATAAAAATAGGCTAAATAAAAAATGGGCTAAACAGGAGAACCAGGTAAAAAGAGCAAGACCAACAGGACCGGCGTGACCCGGCGGACTTGTCGCCAGCCAAAACGTGACGATTATGCCGGCCTGCTGGCCTGCTGACCTGTTGGCCCGATCTCTCTTATGGTTGCAGGACCGCTTTCACATAGGTCCCATCGTGCATGCCATCAAAACAGTTCTTCCACTCCTCGAGGGTTCCGATGCGGCTGATGATCGGTTTCAGGTTGATCTGGCCCGAAGCGAGCATCGAGACCACCATCTCCCAGTTCTGGAAGGTGTGGCTGAAACTGCCCTGCAACCGGACTGCCTTCTGGACGAGCGGGTCGAGGGAGAAGCCGAGGGGTTGTGGCCCCCAGCCGACCTTGGTGATCTGTCCGGCCGGCCGGACGACCTCGAGCGCCGTGCGCAGGGCCGCCGATGCTCCAGCCGCGTCAACGATCAGGTGGGCGCCGAGTCCGTCGCCGATGCTGTAGACGAGCTCCTTGAGATCGGTCTCCTGAAGATCGACCGCATGGGTCACCCCGAGTTCGCGGGCGGCGGCGAGGCGTGATTTATCCTGGGACATACCGGCCACGATCAGGGTGCCGGCGCCGGCGAGACGGGCCATCTCAGCGCAGAGCAGCCCGATTGGGCCGGGGCCCAGTACGACGACGGTGTCGCCGGGGCGGATATGGCTCTTTTCGATCACCGCATTGTAGCCGACACAGCAGGGCTCGGTGAGGGCGGCCTTCTCGAATGGGAGGTGATCGGGAATGTGGTGGAGGCAGCGCTCCGGAACGCGGGCGTATCCGGCCATCGCTCCGTGGATGCCATAGCCGAAACCTTTGCGGTGCGGGCAGAGGTTGTAGCCTCCGGTGCGGCACATCATGCACTGGCCACAGACATAGGCCGCGGTCTCCGAGACGACGCGGTCGCCCTCGCGGAATCCACGCACCCGACTGCCAACCCGGGCCACCGTGCCGCCAAACTCGTGGCCCAGGACGACGGGAGTCGCGACTGGCCAGCTCTGCGTGCCGTGGTACTGATGGACGTCGCTGCCACAGACACTGACGCCACCGATCTTCAGCAATACCTCATCATCACCGATCTCGGGGATCGGCATTTCACGAACTTCGACGGCGCCTGGCTTCAGATCGTACTGAACAACGGCGGTCATAGTTGCTGTCATTGCTCTGCTCCTTTGCTATTCCCTGATACGTCGGACAATCTCCGACAGGATACCTTTGAGGTCGCCACTGGTGGTGCTGAACGAATTAGCGTCGATGGCCAGCGGCGCACCGATCACCACCAATGGAGCCCCCATTTTGGGCATGTTGATCGCTTCCTCGATCGACAGCCCCCCGACGGCCTGGACCGGAACGCTCACCGCTTCGACGACCGCTTTGAGGTCATCGAGCGGACTGAGCCGGCGACCCGAGCTGGCAAAGATGCCATTTCGTTCATCGAAACCGGTGTGGTGCACGATGTAGTCGACACCCAGATCCTCCATCCACTTGCTGGCGGCGGCCTTGTCGTCGCAGACCATGTTGTCTCCCATGACCTTGACCCCAAAATCGCGCCCGGCCTGGACGACGCACTTGATCGTCTCTTCGTGGGCGCGGGCCATGACCACCACGTGGGTTGCCCCGGCCTTCGCCATCATCTCCGCCTCGAGGTACCCGCCATCCATCGTCTTCAGATCAGCCACGATCGGATGGTTCGGGAACTCCTGCCGGAGGGCACGCACTCCGTGCAGTCCTTCGGCGAGGATTAGTGGCGTCCCTGCTTCGAGCCAGTCGACGCCGGCCTCGACGGCGATCCGCGCTGTCTCCAGCGCTTCCTTGATGTCAGTTAAATCGAGCGATATTTGAACGATAGGTTTCATTATTATTTCAACTCACGAATTTTGATGTTGCGATACCAGACAGCGTCGCCGTGATCCTGAAGCAGGATGTGGCCCCGCCTGGCCTCGCCGAAGCCCTTGGTCGATTTGAATTTGCTCTGTGCGAGATGCTGACGATAAGTCTCACTGGTCCGATCGAACTCCACCACCTTCACCCCATTCAACCAGTGTTCAATCCGGTCACCCCGAACGATGATGCGGGTCTGATTATATTCACCAACCGGACGCAGTCTCTTCGTGGCCGCCGGAGCGATCAGATCATAGAGTGCGCCCGAGGTCCGGTTACCCGCGATTCCCATCTTGGCGTCGGGGTGATTATCGTCATCGAGAACCTGGTATTCAAAGCTGATTGCGCCGCGCCCGGTGGGCGGGAGGCTCTCGCTGACGAGGTATTTGATTCCGCTGTTGCCGCCCGTGGAGATCTTCCACTCGATCACGAACTCAAAGTTGCCAAACTGGTCGATGGTGATCAGATCTCCACCGGGATGTTCGGCCGTTCCTCTTCCCGCTGCCTTATGGAGGGCGCCGTCCTTGACCATCCACCCCCCGGGGATAGGGCCCCCAGGGATTGGGCCCCCGGGAATATTGTTTGCGGCATACTGATCGCTGTGAAAGCCCCGCCAACCGGAGAGCGTCGTTCCATCAAAGAGTAGCCGCCACCCGGCTGACTGCTCAGCTTTTGACAGCTTGTTCGAGGATTTGTCCTGTCCGCTGCCCACGCTCACGGCCAGGATCAGGAGTAGCGGCAGAAGGGGTGCCCTGTTCATCATCAGTTTAGTCCTCTCGGTCAACTTGATACTCAATCGGGTTAATACTCAATCGGGGTCGATTGTATCGACAGAAAAGTTTGCACGATTCAGTGAACGATACACAATCGTGTGGAGTCGGATTTGTCGACACATTATAAGCACGTCATATCGATTACCGCAAAACTCTCGATGGACAACCTCACCCTTCAGAACAAATTCCGGCAGCTGGAAAATTGTTGAGACCAGACCTGCCCGGCCAACGTCATACAAGGTGGTCAATCTTTTAAGTGTCCGGCGGGTGTCCGGATATCGGTTTGAAATTCAAAGGAGACAGAGCATGAAGCAATACGTGATGAATGGGCTGCTCTTGGCGCTGCTTACCCTGACGACCGGGGTTCTGCCAGTCGCCGCCCAGGGGGCAGGATTTGCCGGAACCTGGGCAATCGACAAGGCGAAGAGCGAGTTGCCCCCGATGATGCAGAATATCGATGCGATAACGGTCATCATCACCCAGGATGCCACGCAGATCACCCGCGAGATGAAGCTCGAAGGCGGGATGATGGCCGCCCCTGGCGGTGGGGGACGGGGTGGAGGACGCATGATGATGGGTGGCGGACAGCCGACAAGCTTCAAGCTCGATGGGTCGGAGACGGTCTCCGAGAACCCGCGTGGTAAGACCACCCACAAGGCCAAACTGGTCGATGGTGGGAAGGTCTTCGAGGTCTCGTCGGTCATGACGATCGAGTTTCAGGGAGAGATGCGGACAATCCCCTCCACAGAGCGCTGGGAGCTGCTGGAGGGCGGGGCGAGTCTGAAGGTTTCGCAGAAGCGCGAGACTCCCAATGGGGCGATGGAGACAACCATGGTCTTCACCCGCAAGTAGCCGGGGGGCGAATGGCCGGTGCGCGTCGAGACGCGCGCCGGCTAAGTCAGTCTCTTGATCAGCTGCTGCATCGGCTTGAATTCAGCTGTGCCAACAGGGCAGAGTTCGAAGAGGGCCATCTCGATCGAGCTGATGATGGCGCCGGCGCGGGCAAGCCGCTCGATGGCCACTTCACGGTTGCGCGGGAGCCGGCTGGCGATGGCATCGCTCAGCAGGTGGACCTGGTAGCCATTCTGGAGTAGGTCGTGGGCAGTCTGGCTGACGCAGATGTGGGCTTCGATGCCGCAGAGCATGACCTGTTCGATGTGGTGCTCGCGCAGTTGCAGGTCGAATTCGGCAACTCCACACGCTGAATAGGTCATCTTGTCGATCGGGACGAGGTCTTCGGGCAGCTGGGCGCTGATCTCTGCGGCGGTTGGGCCGAGCCCTTTCCGGTACTGCTCCGTAAGAATGATCGGTACCTCGAGCAGACGGCACGCGGCAACCAGAATGCCCATTCGTGTCGCCACCTCGTCAAAATCGGGCATGACCGGTCGAAAACCGGTCTGCATATCGATTAGGGCCAGCGCCGTCCGCTGACGGTTGAGTAGATTCGGATGTCTCACGCCCCGCTCCTTTCGAGTATTCTCTCCGCCACTGACAGTGAAGAATCGGTGAAGATCGTCGAAGCATTTTCAATCGCTTCGTGACAACTCTACGACAACTGATCCCCATACTCCACCCTGACAGCGATAGGGGATTGATCTTCACAGGGTTATGGTTCGGGGATAGTGCAAACTCTGTGAGGTGAGATCCCGTTTGGGTAAGGCTGCCAGGGTTATGGTTACGCGGTTGGGGCGTAATCGTTGGGGACTCTGGCAGCCTTTTTCTCATGGCCGGTTAATCGCGGCTCAGCGCGATGTGGGCGGTGGCGCCTCCGCGCTGGTCACCCAGGCGGTCCACCAGAGATCGCGGAGCAGGCTCGCCCCGGCCGCCAGCCGTTCGGCGGCAAACCGCTTATGCGTCGCCGACTTGGTCGTGGCCGCGAAAGGTTCCTGCTTGTCGAGAATGTAGAGCTGTTCGACCAGATCGTTCGATTTTTGGACAAAGGCCCAGATCTCGTCCCGCGGATTGCGGACGACCTGCGCTTCGACCCCCATGAGGGGATAGAGGTCATTGATGACGATCTGGGCGCCGACAAACTCTTCCTCAAAGCGGTAATGAAAGCCCCGGTCGCGACTGTAGGTCGTGTAGCCCTTCGGATTGGGGCCACTCCAGCCGTTGTAGTGGATGGTCGAGTGGTGTGGATTGGCGGCGTCAGTGACATAGTGGCCGAGGATGCCGGCATCATTGATGATCCGCTGTTCGATCCACTGCCGCTTCAGGCGGTCTGACTCGTTGCGCCAGAGCCGGAACCCGATCCGCAGCCGCTGGAAGAGCTCCATCATCCGGAAGGGGCTGAACCCGGCGTTGGTCGGTTTCTGGCCAGCCTTGATCAGTTCTGCGGTGTAATCATACCGATTGATCGCTCTCCGTGCCGGTTCCGGGACCAGCTCGAGGTCGATGAAGTGATCGGGCGCGGCCGCGCTGTCCATTGTACGGTCGATCTGTGATTCAAGCCGATCCCGCCACCGATCCGGTTCAGGATTCAGATAGCTGAGCTGATCGCTCGCCTTGCGAAAAAAGTCCGGCATGGTCGGCGGCAGCTTCTCCGCCGCCGCTTTGCCGGAGATGGCGTGGCCGTGGGCGCCCCAACCCCGCACTCCCGGTGCGCCAACCAGGAGAAGGACCGGGAGCAGGGCCACTATCAGGAGAAAAAATCTGATCTTCATTGCGTTCTGATGTCTCACTTTCCTGACTCTCAGCGCCTTTCCGGCGTGAGTGTTTTCCGAAAGAGTTCCCGGCCCGCCAGATCGTGCAGGGTCACGGTCAGCGACTCGGTCATCCTCTCGATGCGCACCGCGCCAAAGAACTGATAGCCCTCCAGCGGTGAGCGGTTTCCCTTCATTCCCTTTGGAATCGAGACGAATTCTACCTTTGGTCCAAAGGTGTCGTCCATTCTTCCCGGGCCAAATGTGCCGGCATTGAGCGGACCGGCCACGAACTCCCAGAAGGGGAGAAAGTCGTTGAAACGGGCACGTTGCGGGTCATAATGGTGAGCCGCTGCATAGTGGACATCGGCGGTCACCCAGACCACGTTGCGAATCCGCTTTTGTTTAATGAACTGGAGCAGCGCCGCGATCTCGAGTTCGCGACCGCGCGCCGGCCCGTCACCATTGGCGACCGCCTCGAAACGGCCTCCGGCATCTCCGACGACCAGCCCGATTGGCATGTCGCTGGCGATCACCTTCCAGGTTGCGGTCGAACGCCACAGCCTCTCCTTGATCCATTCGAGCTGTGGTCTCCCGAGAAAGGCCGTCTCGTCGCTCATGATCGTCTGCTGATTGGCGGTGTTCGGGCCACGGTAGCTGCGCTCATCGAGCATCAGCACTTCGAGTGAAGGCCCCCAGGGGAAGGCGCGGTAGATCCGCTCCGGATCATGCTGGTCATAACGCAGCGGCAGGTAGTCAAGAAAGGCACGCCGGGCCCGCGCGGCGAGGAGATCAACACTCTTCACCGCATAGCGTGGATCATCGTCCATCCTCTTTCCCGGGTACCAGTTGTTGAGTACTTCGTGATCGTCCCATTGGGCAAGGATGGGCACCTCGGCATTGAAACGGCGCAGCGGCTCGTCGAGCAGGTTGTAACGGTAGTTGCCGCGAAATTCATCGAGCGTCTCGGCAACCTTCGACTTCTCGGGAGAGGTAAGATTCTTCCATCTTCGGCCATCCTCGAGGGTCACCTCGGGGGGGATGACGTTGTCGGCGTAGATCGTGTCACCGGAATGGATGAAGAAGTCCGGTGAGAGGCGGCGCATCGATTCGAAGATCTTCATGCCGCCAAAGTCGGGATTTATTCCCCAGCCCTGTCCGCACACATCGCCGCCCCAGACAAAGGTCACGTCGCGCTTCCGCACCGGTGGGAGTTGCAGACTGCCGGTCACGTATTCACTGGTCACCCGGCGGTTTTCGAGATCTTCGAAGCTGACCCGGTAGAATATGCGCTGGCCGCGCGGCAGTTCGCCCAGATCGACGCGGGCCGTAAAGTCGGAAGTCTCCAGAGCCGCCGGGCCAACGATCCGTCGTGCATCGGTGAATGATTCCCGGGTTGCATAGTCGACAATCAGTCGGGCCGGCCGATCGGTCCGGCTCCAGATGATGGCCCGGTCCGCCGTCACATCTCCAGACTGGACCCCGTGGGTGATCCGCGGACGATTCTGCAGCCAGGGGAGGAGCGTCGGATAGGCCGCCGCGGCGCCCGATAAACGCACGAAATCACGGCGATTCATGACTCTTCTTCCTGCTCGCGGAGCCAGGCTTCAACCTGTTCGTCGCTGCGATTGAGCAGAATGCGGTCACTCTGAATGACAGCAATCCAATCAGCCGGCACGCGGCGGACCTCGGTCGATCCGCCCCCACGGGTGATCACCAGGGCGCTCAACCGCCAGTCGGGCTGGCTCAGCAGCACTTCGGCGACCTCGCCGATCTGGGTCTCATCGCTCGATTCGACCGGCAGGCCACGGACAATGGCATTCTCGGTCGCCTCCATCAATTGGTTGGTGACGACGATGCCCTGGGTGTGGTACGGATCGCCGAAAGCGTTGGCAACCAGGGGCACCAGGTAGTTGATCCAGTCGGTTGGCCTGATTCGCGAGCGGGGATGTTCCCACTGCTCCTCATCGAGGTGGTCGAGGCTGACGTAATGCTGGGTCTCAAAGTTGGGCAGGGCTTCCAGTTCGGCCACGCTCCGCGCGATCCGGAGACGGTCATGGCTCGCCGTGACTATCCATTCGACCGGCATCAGAATGTGGCGCGGATGAAGCGCTCCACCCCGCCTGATCACCAGATGCGCCGCTTCAAAACTGTTGTGGTCGAGAATAACCCGCTCAATCAGGCCGATCTCTTCGCGCTCATTTTCGACCACAGCTCCGATATTGATCTCAATCATCACTCCTCCTTACTCTCCGGTCGCCGGTCAGATAGAGACCGACCGGCGACCGGCCGGATCTTGAAGATCAGCGGCGGCGAGTTCGCCGCGCGCGGCGCCGGGCCTCTTCTTTTTCGTCCTCGTCGTCATCGTCATCATCATCATCGATTGAGCGGACAAAGGCGCTCCGGACCGGCGCCGGCATGACCGAATCGGCCCCCTTGACCGCTTTCCAGATGATCTCATTGAACTCGACATCCGGCAGCGTATCCTCCTTGCGGAAGTCGAACATTGCCGATCGCTGTGCCCCCGGGGCGTTGGGACCGTTCCGTTCGCTCCAGTCATACTTTGCCGGGCGATGGCGGAATGGCGTCAGATCAGGCTTGTCGGTGAAGGAGTTGAACATCGGCGTGGCCGCTGCGTCATACTGGCTCATCGGTGGCAGTCCGAGGATCAGCTCCATCGTCCGCAGCATGCTCGAGGTCGTGTAGAGCGTCGAGTCGACCACTTTGCGCTTGGTGTACGGGCTGACGACAAAGGCGATCGAGCGATGTGCGTCGACATGGTCAGGACCGTTCTGGGCATCATCCTCGAGGATAAAGAC
The DNA here is from genome assembly GCA_041160645.1 of Acidobacteriota bacterium. GTDB lineage: Bacteria > Acidobacteriota > Blastocatellia > RBC074 > RBC074 > CAIOZW01. Next base: position 9,736 of record JBEAVZ010000554.1, on the reverse strand, counting down.
GGCTGTCGACGCCCAGTACTTGCTGTTGCTGAGCGCCTCGATCAGCTTGCCCACGGCGAGGTCGTTCTCGGCGACATAGGCCCGCGGCGTCGGAGCTCCCACCCGCGTCCCCTGTGTGTGATCGTTTCCGAAGCGGACGATCTGGAACTGTGGCAGGTTGCCATTCTTCTCGAACTCACGGAACTCTTCCAGCCAACGCTCGAAACGGGTCACATCGGGAATTGAGAGATCGTAGGGTGGATACGTTGGGCTGAAGTGGCCCTTCAGCGCATCTTCGGAGGTGAAGGTCTCCGTTCCGGCGACGCGATCACGATTCAGGTCCGCTTCGCCGCCACCGCCGGGCTTCACATCGCGGATTCCGACGAACTCGCCGTAGCTGCGATAGCTGATTCCGGCGCGGGCACAGTAGTCCCAGATGTAGCCGCCGGTGGGGCGGGCGATCTTCTTGCTGCCTTCGTAATCGTAGGTTCGTCCCCGCCGGGAGTAGTTCGTTGGCCAGGTCTTCTCGACATAGTCGGTGGCGTAGGCGCCCATCGACCAGTTATGACCATCGGCTGAGACCTCTGAGTCGACATAGAAGTTGTCGAGCAGCACGAACTCGCGCGCCAGGGCGTGCTGGTTCGGGGTGACATCCTCGCCAAAAAGGCAGAGGTTGGGATCCCCATTGCCCTCTTTCATGTCTCCGAGGACCTGGTCGTAGGTGCGATTCTCCTTGATCACATAGATGACGTGCTTGATCGGCGACGGATCGCCCACCCGGACCGGAATGGCCGTCTTCTCTTTGGGCGCGCGGGCCGCCTTGAGCAGATCGTCCGTGTAGGGCGAGTTGGCATAGACCTGTTTCGTCAACTGGGCGAGGCGGCTGGCGGTCGGCACCGCAATCAGGGAGACGGTTCCCTTGAGAAGACTGCCGATATATTCGGTATTTCCGTCCCGAATCCGGTTCGGCACCGGCCCCTTCGGATTGGCCGCCGAGATCAGCCCCTTGCCATTGGCGACGATCAACTGCTTCCCATCCGGGCTGACGCGGACCGCCGTTGGGTACCAACCAGTCGGAATAAATCCGGTCACTTTGCCATCATGTGGTTCGGTCACATTGGCGATGGCGACATTGTTGTTGTCGGCATTAGCGATGTAGAGAGTCTTCTCGTCGGGGGAGAGGGCCAGCGCATTTGGCGTGCTGCCAATCGGCGATTTTGGATGCATCGCCGTCGAGATCGACGCCACGGCGCGTCCCAGCAGCGTCTCCACCACCGAGACACTGTTGCTGTTGGCGTTGGCCACATAGAGGATCTTGCCATCACGCGTCAGTTCGAGGTCGTTCGGATGGTCGCCGACGCGGATCGTTCCAACGACCTCGTTGATCGCCGTGTCGATCAGCGAGACACTCTGCGAGCCCCAGTTGCTGACATAGACCAGCTTGCCGTTCGGCGAGACGACGCAGTCGTAGGGGTACTCCCCGACCTCGATCTTCTTGACCACTTGTCCCGTCGCCAGATCGACCACCGCCACCTTGTTCGAGAGGTTTTCGGCCACGTAGAGTCTCCGCCCATCCGGGGCAATACCGATCCCCGCCGGGAAGGCAAACTCACCGCGACCATTACGCCGGGCCTCATCGCGCCCCCGCTCGTTCAGCGAATGGTAGGTCTGGCTGCCGAGAATGATCTTCCCCGTGGCGCTGTTGGCAGTGGCCTTGCCATTCGCAAAATCGTAGACCAGCAGCTCATTGTCATCCCCGCCCGAGACGAAGAGGCGCCGCCCGTCCGGCGCAAATTCGATCCCCAGCCAGGATTTTTTGACTGTGATCGTCTGGGTCTTCTGTCCGGTAACCCGGTCGATGATCTCGATGTTCTGATCACTGTTGCCGTTGGTGGTCACCACCACGTACCGGCCGTCCTTGCTCAGAACCATATTCAGCGGCAGATCACTGACCGGGATCTGCGTTCCTTCCGGAGTCAGCGTCCAGCCATTGGGAAGCAACGTTCCCACCGCCTTCTTGCCCGGCAGTCTTCTCGTTGCCGGTGATTGCGCTCCCGTCGACCAGAATGGAAGAGAGAGCAGGATGGCGATCAGAATCAGTGGTAGGGATAGTCTATCTAATCTCGCGGCCATGACACCTCCAGGTGGATCATCGTTTCGATTGAAAAGCCAGAATATGCAGATTGAGTGCGAATACTGCTGAACAGTGTGCAGGCTAGTTTACAACGATCTTTCAGGACTTGGACAGACCTGTCGGAACTTTGACCGTATTGGCGGGGGGACATGCCCGGAACTTGAGAGAGATTTAAGGTGGCTGGGTGGTCGGGGAGGTCGATCTCCGGACAGGCTCTTCAATCGCCGCTGGCCTGGTTGAGCATGACCATGGCCGGTTCGGCCACCGGCGCACCCGCTTCGTCGTGGACTCCCAGGGCGGCATCGAGCTCGTTCGAGATATCCCCGGTCCCGATCGGCAGGGAACGAAAGTCGAAGAGTTCCTTGTCGAGCAGGTGCGAGGGGATGGCATTGCCCAGCGCCGTCAGCATCGACTTGCGGATACTGGGAATCTCGGTCTCGAGCTGGTCGATCAGTCGCTTGACCCGCTTCCGTTTCAGATTCTCCTGTGAGCCGCAGAGGTCGCAGGGAATGATCGGGAAGTTCTGCAGGGCGGAGAACTCGGCAACATCGCGCTCCCAGATGTAGGCCATGGGGCGAATGACCATGTTCCGTCCATCGTCCGAGCGCAGCGCCGGGGGCATGGCCTTCAGCGAACCAATGAAGAAGAGATTGAGCAGAAAGGTCTGGAGGATGTCATCGGCGTGGTGGCCAAGCGCAATCTTCGTGCAGCCCTCTTCGACGGCCACGTTATAGAGAATGCCGCGCCGCAGTCGCGAGCAGACCGAACAGAAGGTCTTTCCGGCGGGGACGAGCCGCTTGACTACCGAGTAGGTGTCACGCTCGACAATTCGGTACGGGACGCCGAGCGAAGCAAAGTACTCCGGCAGGATGTGGGCGGGAAATCCCGGCTGTTTCTGGTCGAGGTTCACCGCCAGCAGCTCGAACTTGACCGGCGCCTTGCGCTGCATGGCCATCAACAGGTGCAGGAGGGTGTGGCTGTCCTTGCCGCCACTCAGGCAGACCATGATCCGGTCGCCATCGGCGATCATCCCAAAATCGCTGATCGCCTCGCCCATGCGGCGCATCAGCACCTTCTGCAACTGTTCAGACTTCTCCATCGGCTCTTCCTGCTAAACTTCCCGCGAAAATATCAGGTCTTTGCGACTGACACGACTGACACGACTGGCACGACTGGCACGACTGGCGCGACTGGCACGACTGGCGCGCCTGAGAAGATTAGGCCATGGCCGAAAGTTCGTCAAACTGCTCCGCCGCTCCGGCTTTCAGAGCGTGTAGCGGAAGATCGCTCCCGCCACCGGAATGTTGCCCGGTCGCGAAAGTCCGTCATGCTGCATGAGAATATAGAACTCACCGGAGAACTTTTCGCTGAACTGCCTGATAATGCCGGTCGAAATTCGATTGCGGAACCAGCCAAACTGGCTCCCGTTAGCCTGTCGCTGGTCGGAGTACCAGATCTCGTCGGCAATGAATGGCTTGAAACTGAAGTCGCCAATGTGTGCCGGATGATCGATCTGGAGACGATTCCGGTAGATATTGAAGTCACGGGTGTTCGGGCGGACGCGCCGCTCAAAGAGATTTCGATCCGTGAACAGAAACTTCCCCAGATTTCCCTTCACCGTCGCGTTGAGGATGAGCCGCTCCTCGTGGATGATTCGGCCCGGGTAAGGCTGATACTCGACCCGCAGGTAGGTCGGCATGATCGTCAGGTGCGGATTAATCTTGAAGGCATATCCGACACCGAATCTCTCGTCGACCGGACGCTGCCAGTTCCGGCCCTGCCGGACTACTCCGAAGATGACGACATCCTGCTTCTTGTTGACGTGTTTCGTCAGCTGCAGCTCGCTCCAGAATTGATGATCCACGCGGGGCGGGGCAGTCTGCGCCCTGATGCTGCTGCTGATCAGCACTACGATGACGGTTGTCCAGAGCAGCCAGGGCAGTTTTATCATTTGCGCTATCTTCATTTTCATCCTTGCGCCGCCAGGCTGACGATCCGCCAGCTTGCCGCGGCTGAAGCAACCTGCAGAGGTCAGTCAAGCGGACCTGGCGCGATCTCACCCGAAATGACACCGGTCCGGAAGCCCTGGGCCATCATCAAATTCGGTCGAGGCAAGGCTCCCGCCTACTCTTTGTGAAGCCCCTTCCTCTCGAGCGAGTAGATGAGGTTTTCAGCAGCCCGTTCGGGGAGATGGACAAAGATGGCCGGGTAGAGTCCGCCAACCAGCAGAAAAAGAATGGCGGCGGTCAGGACCCATCTTTCCCGTGGCCGGGCGTCATTGACCGTCAGAACTCCCTGATCGGGTCTTCCGAGAAAGAGAGATGTAAAGAGACGCATGAGATGAAATGCGTTGAGGGCGGTGACGACGGGCAGAATGATCCCCAGCAGTGGATGGGTCTCGAGAGTGCCGTGGAGAAGCAGATCCTCGGCGGCAAATCCAAGGGTGAGCGGCAGGCCGACCAGCGCCAGCCCGGCAATCAAAAAGAAGACTGCCAACCTTGGGGCGCCTTTGGCCAACCCGAGGTGCTGACGACCATCAATCTGCAAGGTAAGACGTGCTTCAAGGCTGGTATAGACCGCCGTCAGAACCGAGGTGGCGACCACGACGACCTGCCAGTGGACCAGGGCGCCGGCGATTGCATCAGGATTGGTGCTCTCCAATCCGGCGACCAGAAAGGATGACTGGCTGATCGTCAGCAAGGCCAGCAGGCGCCGCGGATGGCGTTCACCGATGGCCAGCAGAGCCGTGTACCCGGCCGTCAGCAGCCCGAGGTTCCCGAGCAGCGGCAGCGCGGCCGTGGCGATCTCCGGGAAGGCTGGGACCGCCACCCGGGCGATCAGGAATGCTCCCAGATGGCCATTGAAGAACAGGTTCAGTGGGATAAGCGGTCCTTCGGCAAAGGAACGGGTGACCCAGGCGTGAAAAGGGAAGAAGCCTTTGCGCAGAAACACACCGACCATCAAACAGGTAAAGGCAAGTGAGAGCAGAACCGAGTCGCCCTGGCGTGGCTGACCAAGGCTCAGTCTGGCTGACCATTCGCTCGATTCCGTTCCAAGGGCGAGCAGCGTCGCTCCGAGAAGAATCAGGACGGCACTGAGGGAGAGAATCATCCGCGCCTCCCGGGGAATCGTCACCTCGCCAACCCGGTTGAAGAATCGTGATCCGAGGAAGGGCACGAGCGTCCCCGCCCAGGCCAGGACGAAGAGCAGCAGATGGTTGGTCGCATAGGCGATGATCGTTCCCAGGGTGAGAATCTGGATGCCCATCAGCCAACCGACCGTCACCTTGCGGCGCGGTGCGACGATAATCATCCCGAGGGCCAGTCCGGTGTAGAGCGGCAAAGGCAGCCCATTCAGAGAGTCGAGGATCGCCCACTGTCCCCAGGTCGGCAGAGGTTCAAGAAGTCGTCCTCCCCCGGATCGTGCCACTTCAATTCCCGCGGCCACCAGCAGGAGAAGCACGATCGCCATGACGTAGATGGTCTCTCGTCGCGCCAGCTCAAAGCTTGTCGTTCGACAGGCTCGAAGCGCGCCATAGCTCAGGAGAAGGAGGCTGGCGCTGACCCAGGGAAAAAGTAGTTGTTCAGACATCGGCTCCCTCCATTCCCCGCCTTGACTGGTGGACCTTGAAGCGTCTTTCCGGTGCTTCCTGCTGGAAGTCCGTCCGGTCGATCTGTCCCAGTTGTCCCAGCTTGTAGGTTGGTCGCTTTGCTGGGCCGAAGATGGCCAGCGCCATCCGGTCCTCAAAGCTCTGCAACCAGAGTGAAAGGTTGGTCAACGGGCTGACGACCATCCGCTCCAGAAGCGTCTCGTGATGGCCGCGCTCAAGCGCCAGGCGGTAGAGCCAGATGCGCAGCCTGGTGGGAATCAGCAGCTCAAAGTAGGTCCCGGTTGTTGCCTGGACCCCACCTGACGCCGAGTAGCGACGATGGTGGTCATGCAGCATCGAGGGCGCCCGCAGAAATTGGAGCGTGCGCACTACGATATGTCCCGCGACGTGGAGCAGCGCGACCCATTCGAGCCCGCTGCCAATCTCGGCGAAGATCAGACCGAGCTGTGTCATCGAGGCATAAGCGATCGAGGTCTTGGCGTCGACCGCCGCTCGTCCAACCATTGTGCCGTGAATGGCCGTCAGGATGCCGACCACGACGACCGCCACCGAGACGGTGAGGGAAGATTCGATCAGGGGCTGGGCGCGCAACAGGAGATAGGCCCCGGCGTGGACGGAGAGTGCCCCGTAGAAGATGGCGCTCGATGGAGTTGGTCCCTCCATCGCCTGGGGAAGCCATCCCGAGAAGGGGACCTGCGCGCTCTTTCCCATTGCGGCGAGCAGAAAGAGCAACCCCACCACCGTCGCTCCCGTACCGGTGAGGAGCGAGTCTCCATCCGGCCACGGATGGGTGAAGACGTGGTCGACCGTGGCTGCTCCAACATAATGGTGGAGCAGCGCAACCCCCGTCAGCAGGCCGATATCACAAACACGGTAGATCAAAAAGACGCGCAGTCCACTGCGGACCGGATCGTTGCGGTGCTGAAAGAAGCCGATCAGGAGGACCGAGGTCAATCCGATCATCTCCCACCCCGCGATCATGAGATCGAACGAACCGGCCAGAAACAGCAGGAGGACGCCAAATCCGCAGAGATTGAGCAGGAAGAAGAAGCGCAGGTACCCCTCTTCACGATGCATGTACCGCTGCGAGAAGGCCCCGATCACCCCAACCAGGATAACGCTCAGCGCAATCAGTGGCAGCGAGAGACGATCGATCTGCAAGAGCAAAGGAAAGCGATAACTGTGAACGGTGAACCAGTCGCCGAGTTCGAGTCGGGCCGACGTTAAGTCCCGCCTGACCATCCAGCCACAGAGGATCGTCACCAGGCCGGTTGCCAGTCCATAGCAGGTTCCGGTCAACCGGGCGACCGTCCGTTCCGACAGTCGCCACCCGATCAGCCAGCTCACACCCAACCCAGCGGTGGTCAACGCCGGTAAAAGAAGAATCCATCCAATGAGCAGTTCCATAAAGTTTCGGCGGTCAAGTTATCAGGCTGGAGAAAAAAATTGGTTGTGCGATGCTGGGGCGACCTCGTCCGGGCCGGCAATCCTGACGATTGACAGGTGGTCTGGTTTTCCAAGAAACCAGTCCGGGGATGACGCTACCGTCCGCAGATCCTCGAGGGTGGTCGTAAATGGTTCGAAGGCGCCCCGGCGATAGATGTGGAATGCCCCACTATCCGGATCGATCGTCGCGATCCGGATCCAGCGGTTTTCGATCAGCTCCCGGACGACCGGGCTCTGAAAAGCAGCCCGGAGCACCTTCTCCGGACTATTCTCGACAATCAGCAGCAGACGCACCGGTTCGTGAATCTCGACCATCTGCCAGGGCAGCCCGGTGCGGAGATCACTCGACTGTCCATTCATCACTCCCAACAGCCCCGTCACATTATGCGGAAGCTTTGTTCCCGCCCCATAACGATCATTGTCGATATAGGAGAAGTAGTACTCCAGATTGATGCCGGCGCAGACCGGGCCGGCGGCGCCAAGCAGCGCGGCCAGTGAACGACCCTCCTCACCGGGCATCTCGTCGGTGGTTGGATCATAGGAGATGAGAAAGGCCCGTCGATCGAGAAAGAGACCCCGGGTCAGGCTCCGCCGGCCGACAATCGCCACGGCATTGGTGGCATGGCCGCACTCCGGCCGCGGCTCAGCGAGATGTTCCGCCCGCTCCTGCACGTGGAGAAGCGCCGATTCCGGCGACTTGATCGCCCACGCCGACGCAAATCGACGTGAGCGCTCAAGCGCATTCGCCGCACGGGCAGCGTCCAATGCCCGGCGAACGAATCTCAGGTCGTCAAGGTGTGATGACGGAATCTCCGCTTCGTCGAAGAAGGTGATCTGGTCACTTGCCGTATCGTGATCGCCACCCACAAACCAGGTCTGATCAGGGATATGAATGCCAATCTCGCGCAGACGCGCCCGGACGTCTCTATTGTTGGCCATGGCCGCAAAGAGTCGGGCGTTTGGGCCGCCGCGCCTTCCCCCGCAGGCCCCACAGTGGTATGCCGATTCATGCGGATTATTGATGCAGGTCGAGCCGTGGCCAAGGATGATCACCAGCCGGGAGAATTGGCTCGTCAGGCCGACCGGCCGCAGCACAGCCGCGACCCGGTCAGCCTTCTCATTGATCGAAAAGCCCACCAGCAACTGGTCGGTCAGCTCCTGACCATCCCCCTCCGCACGCATAATGGTCAGTTCAGTACTCGGGGTTGGCAGAAAACGATCCTCAAGCCATCGATAGAGCTCGCCCATCCGCCGCGGGGCGAGGGTGCGCCCAAGCAGGGGAAAGAGTGAGAGAAGGCCAAAGCCGATCGTTCCGATCCAGCCTCTGATCAGGGTCCGTGACCCAATGAAACTGGTCTGCCACAGGCCAGCCCAGAGGCGACGCCGCTGTTGCCGTTTCTGATCCAATAACTGGTCATCGAACACCGGACGCTCAATGACCGCGTGCTGTGGCTTGACGACCACCGGGCAGAGCGCCACTCCCTGCGGATCGTCGAGGCCGCGATAGTTGACCGCGACGCCAAAGAATCCTGCCGCGCCAAAAGTCTCCACCTGCGGCTCCAACTCTTCGATTGCCCGCCGAATCGACTCTTCGCGCTCGTCGATACAGAAGAATATCTGCGCTCTGGGCGGGAGCTGATTCGGCGACCGTCCGGGATTGATGGCCTGTCGATAGCTCTTCAGAGGGCCGAGGATTTCGTGTTCGTGGCGACACTCGTATGCCAAATGCAGAATTCGCCTTCGTTCGAGATCGCTGAAGAGATCGATCTCGCTCGTCAGTCTGTGAAACTCAATCTCGCTCAATGAATTGATCTGTCCCGGCGAGATTCCAAGCAGTTGGACGGCATCATAAAGGCGCGCTACCCGGGCCAGATGCTCAGCCGTTGGGGAATGACCTTCAGGCCGGGGCTTTCTCCAGGCGATCCCGGCCGAACCCGCGACGCCATTCATCTCTTGGACATTGTTGTAAGCCACCCAGGTTAAAGTCAGGCGCACGGCGAGAAAGTCGACGATACTCGCCGGCCACGGGGTATGCGGCGCAAGTCCGGGATCCAGTTCGAGCTGGTGGAAGAGGCCCGCCCATCCCGGAAGGGCGCGCAATTCGGCCTCGATGACTCTCTCCCATTCCGATTCAGAAATCCCGAACTTTGTAAGCATCGCCAGGATGGTTTCGAGGGCGCTCCAGTTTTGTCCCCGCTGTTGCCGGAACTCCGGCCCAAGTCCTTTCAGATAACGTTCCTCCGGCAGGAGGCGGAAGATGCCTTCCTGGCCAAAGAGGTTCAGGACCGACGCGTAGAAGCCTTCTTCCGCCCGCGGCATGGGCCAGTATGACTGTCCCTGGTCGAGGTAGACCGCGGAGAGACGGATCAACAGCGGGTGAATGAGCTGATCGAGGTCGATCCCGGTATGCCAGCAGAGTCCTATCCCCGGCCGGGCGGGCAGGACTGGGTGGGTGGAGATGGTTTTTGGCAGGCGGCGGTAGCAGGCGGAGAAGAGATTGTGGCTCAGCTGCCCCTCGTCAACCTGTGATTCTCCGCGCAGAGCTTCCAGCTGGGCGGGAGTGAGAT
>JBEAVZ010000537.1:0-3341 GCA_041160645.1 Acidobacteriota bacterium | reverse complement strand
TGGTTGGTGGCGGATCGTTGCTGGGGCGCAGGACGGCGTGGCGGTAGAGGATGAGGCGACGACTCGGGCCACGAACTTCGTAGACAGTCAGGACGTAGCTGTTCTCACCGGCGCTGTTCCAACTGAGACCGGTGAGGAGCAGGCTCAGCGACTGGTTCGGCGGCATGGTCAGGGTCGCCTGGCCGACATCGCGCATCTCAGTCTCCGAGCCAAGGGCAATTTCGATCTGGAGTTGGCTGGCCGGACTATTCTCCCGACCCTCGTGGCTCAGTTCGAGCGCCAGTTGCCGCCCGGCAGGGCGGAGCTCAGCCACCAGCGACTCACGACGGATTTGCCACCCCTCACTGCCCCACGCCACGCCGCCCGCCGGCAAGAGCAGGATCAGTCCCGGCAAGATCAGCCATTTCGCCGTTCGCAGCTGGAGAGCGAGTCTGATTCCCATCAAGCTTATAACTCTGTCGTGATCCCGGACTTCCGGACCCCCCGATTCATTTGGTCAAAATTGGCGGGCGGTCAAAGAGATGAGGCGGATCGATCATCGTTAATCTGTCGCGATGATCGATCCGCCTCCAAGCTGCGCCAGCTCGCCAGCTCGCCGACTGGTCGACTGGTCGGCCACGAGCGCTGGCGAGTCCTATTGATCAGCCTCACCATTGATCGCCCGGTTGAGGCGGGCAATCACTCCACGCGCCTGGCGGCCGTTGTTGATCTGCCGCGTCCAGACGGTGAAGAGAACCTCGATCTCCTCATTGGAGTACTTTTTGATCGACGGACCACCCTGGCGGCCGGGGATATCGACGACGATCCGGTTGAAACGGAGCTTGGCCCCATTGACGTCGCTGTCGAACGGGCTGATCTCGAGATGGATCAATGGCGCTCCCGTCCCCTTCTGGAAGTTGGCAATCACTCCGGGCTGGGTCAGCGTCGACTTGATCGTGTTGATGGGGCGACCGGTCAACTGTGAGATCTTCTGCCGCGCATCATCGGGGATCGAGTAGTTGAGGGTTCCCGCGATCGTATCGTCACTGTTGGCCGCCGTGACGGTGAAGGTCACTTTGCCGCGCACGTCGTAGACGTCGGCTTCGCCGCTCCGGATCTTCGCAATGACCAGCTTGGGCGCCGTGGTGTAGGCGACCGGGCGCGGCTGATCCTCCTGGGCCATCGTCAGTGCCGCAAAACCCGGGATCGCGAGAAGGGCCATCGCCAGGATGACGGTTTTGGCGGTCAATCTGGTGGTTGACATTTTCATTTCTTAGCTTGCCTCCATATCAATTAGTTGAATCAAAATAGTGTTGTTAATAGCGGTTCTGATGATCCGATCGTCCAGCGACAGCCAAAACAGGCGCTGTGTCACGCCGGCAGACAACAAAAACTTAGAATACGAATTCCACGTCAGAATTTCAAACCCCACTCGCCCCGCCAGGAGGGTCGGATGTTGAATCGCTCAATTCGGCTCCGCGGGCAGCAGCAGCCGGTTGATGGCCATGATGATCCCCTGGCGCGGTCTTCCGGCATTGATCTGCCGGGTCCAGCTGCAGAGGAGTTGCGGTAGCGTCTCAACCGTTCGGAGAGAGACGTCGATTCGCACCCGCGTCGGTCGCGTCTCCAGCTGGCGGCCATTGACGGCCTGACTGACGGCCTGACTGACGGCCAGACGGACGGTTGGCAGGTCGAGATCGATGTCCGGGCACGAGGTTCCCTTGTGCCAGCGCAGCCGGAGCTCCTGGCGACCGATCGTTTCGGGCAGTTCCAGGCCGGGCTGGCCAAGGCGCTGCCGCTCCTCACTGGTGAGGGTGACGACGAGCTGCGCCCGGATGGTGTCATCACTGCCCGCCTCGAGTAACGTCAGGCTTGCCTGACCGTGATACGTCTGCGGGTCATCTGGCCGCCGCAGCTCGATCCGCTGGGGAGGGGTAGTGAAGACCACGGGTTTGGGTCCGGGCTCCTGACCGCTGCTCACGCCAATCGCGATGCTGATAAAGCCAGTCAGCAGACTTGAAAAATAGTGGATCATCCGGCAACTTTAACCAGTCTGGGCAATAAATCAAGCGGGGGCAAAGGGGGTTTGGTGGGGCTGGATCGTTGCGCCATTAGCACGATCTCTCGTCGTAGTCTGTTCAATTTGCGGTTATCAGCTGGGTTGAGCGGGACGCCGGTCCGTCGCGTAGCGTTCTGTAAAAGTTGAATCACGATAAGTGCCGGCGGCTGATATATCGCGAAGCGTTGCTCAACTGCGCGGCATAGAAATACTGTCAGCCGGAAACTGTTGGCACGGCCGGGTCCGGTGATACATCACGACTGACTTAAGGAGCAAATCAGAACAACACAGATGAACGTGCCTGAATTATGGCAGCGGGAGATTGAACCCCCACGGCGCCCATTTATGGCCAGTCAGGGCCAGTTAGGAACAGTTGCCTGACCCTCCCCGCGTCTGACGGCCAATCGCGGGAGGTGTGGGCAATGCGCTCGTCGAAAATTCCCCAGTGAGCTCAACTTTCGTCCCGAGCGCATCTAGTTGACCCAGAGTTGTCCACGCACGGAGGCTCAGAATGTTTCAGATTATTTTTCACGGGCGAATTTTATCCAATACAGGGCAGATATCGGGCCGGAGATGGTTGGCTGACGTGGTCGAAGTGTAAACTTACCTTGGTTTTATAGACGGCTGGTCGCCGGCGGCGCCAGAATCTTCTCGGGGGGGGGCAGAGAATCGATGCGGGATTTACGAGGTGGCATACGGATTGGGGTCGATACGGGCGGGACATTCACCGATTTTGTGATCCTCGAAGGTCGGCGTCGGTACACCTTCAAGGTTCCTTCGACACCGCAGGAGCCGGAGCGGGCGATTCTGGCCGGAATCGCCCGGGCGCTTGGGGAGGGGCAGTTTCTGGAGGAGGTGGTCCATGGGACGACCGTGGCGACCAACGCCTTGCTGGAGCGGAAGGGGGCGCGGACCGCGCTGGTAACCACGAAGGGATTTGAGGATGTGCTCGAGATTGGTCGGCAGGCGCGGCCGGAGCCCTATCGCCTGACGGGGCTCGGCCGGGATTCGCGTCGCGAGCGGGCGCCGCTGATCCCACGCGAGCTCCGTTTTGGGGTTGGGGAGCGGGTGCTTGCCGACGGGTCGGTTCGCGAGGCCCCCGCTGAAGAAGAGTTGGATCTGCTGATCGAGCGGCTGCGGCGGGCGCGGGTTGAGTCGGTGGCTGTCACTCTCCTCTTCTCATTTGTCAATCCGGAGCACGAGGAGCGGCTGGCGGAGCGGTTGAGTGAGCTGGGGCTGCCCGTCTCCATCTCGCACCGAATCCTGCCCGAGTATCGTGAGTATGAGCGGGTCTCGACGCTGG
>JBEAVZ010000533.1:0-3105 GCA_041160645.1 Acidobacteriota bacterium | reverse complement strand
GCTGTATAGTGCCGATTTCGTTGTTGGCGTGCATGACCGAAACGAGCACCGTCTCGGGAGTCAGGGCCTCGCGCAGATCCTCGATGCGCACTACACCGTCGGCGTAGACGGGAAGGTAGGTGACCCGCCAGCCGCGTGATTCAAGTTCGGCGCAGCTGTTCATCACTGCTGAATGCTCGAAACGCGAGGTGATGATGTGGCGCCCCTTTTCAGCGTGGGCTTCGGCAATCCCCTTGATGGCCAGATTGTCAGACTCGGTCCCCCCGGAGAGGAAGATGATCTCACCCGGTGTCGCGTTGAGCACCGCCGCCACCCGGCGCCGGGCATCTTCGATCGCGTGGCGTGCCCGCTGCCCCCACTGGTGGGTGCTCGAAGCGTTGCCATAGTCATCGGTCAGATAGGGGAGCATTGCTGCCACCACCTCGTCATCGACCCGTGTCGTCGCGCTGTTATCCAGATAGACTCTTCTCATCGGCCTTTACCCTGTGATCCTAAAACTGCAGGTAGAGTCAGATAGCCGACTTCAATCCAGATCCCGAAATATCCAGTTTAGTCTGCCTGGCCCGCCTGGCCACCGCGATCTGTTTTACCAGACCAGATCTCGATTCCGGATCCTCGGATTACGTCGTCTTAATCATCTCAGGCCGCAAGGATACCACGGGCCAACGTTACGTCAAAGAGGCTGATCAATACGGACGATTTCGTCAGACAGCGCAGTTTTCTGAGGGTGAAGGCGGGCCTTCACGAGGATCTGGCCGCAGGTGGTCTGGTGGCGCAGGAGTAGGCAGAACCGGCCGGAACGGTATCTTGTGTTGTCTATTTCGATGGTGTACAAATGAGACAACCCCTTTGAATGGCTGAGATTGAGGATTGTGCTGCGGCAGGACCGCAGAGAGAAGCGGAGGAGAGCGATGAATTTGGATCTTCAGACAACCTGGTCACGCCAAAGTTCGATCGGCCGCCTGATCACCCAGATAATTGGCCAGATAATTTGCCAGATAAGCGGCCAGGCCCGCCGCGCCCGTTCGGCAGATGGATCGTCGAGTCGATCGATGGGCGCCGCGCCGCTGGTTCTGGTTCCACTCATCCTGATTGGTCTGGCCGGTTTTGTCTCCGGCCAGACCCGCCGTCCGACCCGGACCGCCCCGGCCAGTTCACGGGCGGCCGAAGGGCAGGCCACCTACCGGTATGCCTGGCAGCACGGCTATCGCGCCGGTTATGACGATGGTTACGCCGCCGGACGCAGTGACTATGCCGCGAACAGTCCGCGTGGGTTCGCCGAGAATGATTCATACACCAGCGCCGACCGGACCTATCGTGAATCGATGGGAACCCTCGCCGAGTATCGTGAATCCTACCGAATCGGCTTCGAACTGGGTTACCAGGATGGTTATTACGGACGGACGGCCAGCGTGGCCTTTCCCGCCAACCTTGGGCGGATCGTCATCGCCGAACTGAATGCGGCGAACGCCGGGGCAGGGAAGACTGGAGCCGTGAACACCGGGGCTGCGGCGCCGGTCCGGAACGGAGCCGCCCCAGCCGCGACCGGCGCGCCGCCCGGCCTGGTTCTTCCGGGCAATCTCGAGATGAAGATCAGGCTGAATACGACCATCGATACCCGGACCAGTCGGCAGGGTGATCGCTTCACGGCGACCGTCCTTGACCCGCGCGGCTATGCCGACGCGGTCATCACCGGCCACATTGCGGCGCTCAAAAGATCGGGCAAGGCCTCCGGGAAGACCGAGCTCGCGTTCGCTTTCGACAGCATCGAGATGCCGGAAGGTCAGGTCTCGAGTGGCCGAAGTGGCCGAAGTGGCCGAAGTGGCTGGATGGCCGCCCAGGTGGTCCGCGTCTATGAGAGCGAGTCGGTGAAGACGGTTGACGAGGAGGGCAATGTCCAGTCGGGGAGCCGGGGCCGGGATACCGCCACCCGCACGGCTGGCGGCGGAGCGGTTGGCGCGATCATCGGGGGCATCGCCGGGGGCGCGAAAGGGGCGGCCATCGGGGCGATCATCGGCGCCGGCGCCGGTGTTGGCTCGGTGCTCATCCAGGGCGGGAAGGATCTGATTCTGAGCGCCGGCACGGAGATGTTGATTCGGACGGCCGCGCCGGAACGGACCAGAGATGATGCGGAGCGCTGAACAGCCCGGGGGGGACGAGTCTGGCGCTGGACGCCCGATCATCACCCTTCTCACCGATTTTGGCTCGACCGACTACTTCGTTCCAGCGGTCAAGGGGGTCATCCTCTCGATCAATCCGGAGGCACGGCTGATCGACCTGACCCACGAAGTGCCGGCCCACGACATCGCCGCCGGATCGTTCATCCTCGGGGCGAGCTATGGATATTATCCGCCGCGAACCATCCACCTCGCGGTGGTCGACCCGGGCGTCGGTTCGACCCGGCGCGCGATTGTCGTCGCGACCCCGCAGGCCCTCTTTGTCGCCCCGGATAATGGTTTGCTGACCGGCGTCTACGACAATGAGCCCGAATATCAGGTCTACGATATTGGCGAGCGCTGGCGAGCCGCTTATCTGCGGCGCACGATCAGCCCGACGTTTCACGGCCGGGATCTCTTTGCTCCAGTCGCCGCCTGGTTGTCGCGCGGTCTGCCCCCGGCCGAACTCGGTGAGCTGGTATCCGATCCGGTCCGGCTCCCCCGGCCGCCAGCTGGTCAGGGGATTCACGAGTCGGCGGGCCAGTTGACGGGCCAGCTGGTCGGCCAGATAATCCACATCGATCGTTATGGAAACGGTGTGACAAGCCTCGGGCTGAGTCAACTGCCATTCGCGACCGCCGCCGAATGCGGCCTCGAGGTCGCCGGTCAGCCGATCAGCCTGATCTGTCGTTATTTTAGTGAGGCGGCGGGGAGCACGGAACCATTCGCCTATCCGGGCAGCGCTGGTTACTGGGAGATTGGATGCTGGTGTGATTCGGCCGCCCGGAGATTGGGAATTCAGAGAGGAGCGGTAGTGCTTGTGCCCGGGCGCCCAGTTGGAGCTGAACAATGAGACTCAGAAGTATGACGCTGCCGCTCGAAGATCGGGTGCAGATCATGGGGATTCTCAATGTGACCCCGGACTCGTTCTCGGATGGCGGACTCTACC
>JBEAVZ010000530.1:0-2729 GCA_041160645.1 Acidobacteriota bacterium | reverse complement strand
GATACGGGGCTTCGATGCGGACTGGCTTGACAGGCTGGGTCGCTTTTTCCGTCTTCACCGGAGCCGGCGGATTGGCCAGCGATATCTCCGCGGAGACCGGCCGCAGCGCTGCGGAACGGCGCTCGCTCCTCTCTGCTCCCCCCGTCGTCCCGCTTGAGCCGCTCACTCCGGTCAGATCGGTTAGCTTCGTAATATCGCTCACCGGCAGGTCGATCACCGGTCCGGAGACCTCGAGGCCGCTCGTCGTCTCACTCGAGAGTGGCGGCGCCCCGCGCCGGGCCCAGAAATCTGAACGCAGCGGCCGGAGCCGCTCCAGCGGATTATCGAGCGGGTTGAGCTGAACCACCGTGCCGACGATCGAGATGCGTGTCCCGATCACCAGGCCGATCATAAAGATCAGGACCAGCGCAAAGACCGCCCCGATCGGACCGAGAAAGACGGCCAGTCCGGCCCCTTCGCCGTGGACGAGCATTCGTCCAATCAGTCCGCCAAGGTAGAAGTTTTTGGGCTGCTGGGTGCCGGAAATGATGGTAAAAATACCGGTGAGGGCGATGAACATCATCACCAGTCCAAGAATCCGGGTCCGCGAGAGCGCCGTCCGCTTCTCGTTCCACTGCCACCAGCCAAGGGCGAAGAGCACGGGGGGGATGGTCAGGGCGGTCAGGCCGAAGAACTGGTAGAGCAGGTCGGCCAGATTGGCGCCAAATGGACCGACCAGATTGCGGATCTGATTCTCGCGCGGCAGATTGTTCCAGGAGGAGTCGTTCCCGCTGTAGCTGATCAGCGCGAGCAGGATGACCAGTCCGGTCACGAAGAGGATCAGGCTCGCAATCTCGTTCCACGGACCATCGTTCCACGGATCGGGCTTCTTGATTTCTTCCGATTGTTCGATCATAGCTTGGAAATTCCGAAATAGTCAGAGGGGGCGCGGGATCGGGGCGGTGGCCATCCCGGGCCAGCTGCGGCCAGATCCTGCCCGCTTCTCCAGACTAGAGTTCGCCCTTGGCTCTCTCCTTCAAAAACTCGCGGATGAAGCCATCGATGTCGCCATCGAGAACGGTATCGACGTCGCTCCGTTCCACCTTGGTCCGCACATCCTTGACGAGGCGGTAGGGATGGAGGACATAGTTGCGGATCTGGGATCCGAAGGAGATGTCCCGTTTCGATTCGGCCAGCTTGTCGCTGGCGGCCCTTTTTTTGTTCAGTTCGATCTCGTAGAGCCGCGATTTGAGCACCTTCATGGCGACATCGCGATTCTGGTGCTGTGACCGTTGATTCTGGCAGGTGACCACGATGCCCGTCGGCAGGTGGGTGATGCGGACGGCCGAGTCGGTGGTGTTGATATGTTGTCCGCCGGCCCCGGTCGAGCGGTAAGTATCGACCCGCAGATCCTTCTCGAGAATCTCGACCTCGATATCCTCGTCGATCTCGGGAGTGACGAAGACGGAGGCGAAACTGGTCTCACGGCTCTGGCCGGAGTTGAAAGGGGATTGGCGGACGAGTCGATGGACGCCAACTTCGCTCGAGAGCAGGCCATAGGCGTAGTCGCCCTCGACCCGGAAGGTCGCGCTCTTGATCCCCGCCTCCTCGCCCGGCTGGTAGTCGATCATCTCGGTCTTCATCCCGTGGCGTTCAGTCCAGCGGAGATAGAGGCGGAGGAGCATGCCTGCCCAGTCCTGGGCGTCGGTGCCGCCGGCTCCGGCGTTGATGGCGACGATCGCATGGCGGCCATCGTTCTCGCCGCCCAGCAGCATCTGGGTCTCGCTCTCTTCGACCTGGACGGCCAGCGCCGCGATGCTCGACCGGAGTTCGGTCGCCGACCCCTCATCCTCGGTCGCGAAGTCGAAGAGCACTTCGATGTCATCGACGAGCCGTGCGTGCCGCTCCGCGGTATGGATCGCGCGCTCCAGTCGTGACCGGTGCTGGAGAGTCTTCTGCGCGCGCTCCTGGTCATTCCAGAAATCTGGCGCCGCGACCTGCTCCTCCAGTTTGGTCAGTTCCGCCGTCTTGCCCTCGACGTCAAAGAAACCTCCGCAGTTCTTCGACCCGTGGTTTCAGCTCTTCAAATTCAGCGCGCAGATCCTGCACGGCAATCGCGTCAAGCATCGGTGTTGGTGCTCCTTCAGCTTCCGGAAAATATTGTTTCAGACAAGAGTCGCGTCCATTTTGGAGATCTACTCTTGAGGAGATCTACTCTTGAGGAGATGTACTCTGGATTATGGTCCACGGCCTGCAAGGATATCACAATCCTGTTTCACCGTGCGCGATAATTAGTGTGGGTGGCGCGGCATCAGCCGGCCTCCCGATACTCGCCAAAGACGTCGCGGAGGGTATCGGCAATCTCGCCGACGGTCGCCATGGCCTCGACAGCGGTGAGGAGGTGGGGCATGAGGTTCTCACCGTCCCGGGCCGCCTGGCCGACGCGGGCGAGGGTCGCGCTGGTCGTGGCGGCGTGTCGCGTCGCCCGAACCTCGCGAACCCGGGCCACCTGGGCGGCCTCGATCGCCGGGTCGATCCGCAGGGTCGGAATGGTCGAATCCTCATCGATCTCGAAGCGATTGACGCCGACGACGATCTGCTCTTCGGTCTCGATTCCGCGCTGGTAATCGAAGGCGGCCCGCTCGATCTCCCGTTGCACATAGCCCGCTTCGATGGCCGCGAGCATGCCCCCCATCGTCCCGATCCGGTCGATGTATTCGAAGGCGCGCCGTTCGATCTCATCGGTCAGG
>JBEAVZ010000522.1:0-3262 GCA_041160645.1 Acidobacteriota bacterium | reverse complement strand
GTTCCTTCCCTTCCCGCGGGTCGTGGCGGAGCAGGGTGTTGATGGTCAGACCACTTTCCGGCTCGACTATAACCGTCCGCAATCGGTCGGACGGGTGCGCGCCTTTCACGGAAACTTCTCGGTGCTCGTGCGGGCGCTCTGCTACATCGTCTCGCTGGGGCCGGATGGTCTGCGCGAGGCGACCGAGACGGCGGTTCTCAACGCCAACTACATTGCCCACCACCATCTGAAGGACGACTACGAGATCGCCTACGATGGCAAACCGATGCACGAGGTGGTCTTCACCGACAAGCGCCAGCAGGCCTACGGCGTCCACACCCTCGACATCGCCAAGCGACTGATCGATTACGGCTTCCACCCGATGACCGTCTATTTTCCGTTGATCGTGCCCGGCGCGATCATGATCGAACCGACGGAGAGTGAGGGGCGCGAGGAGATCGACCTCTTCATTGACGCGCTCAAGTCGATCGCCCGCGAGGCGCGGGAGAATCCGGAGCTGGTCAAGAAGGCTCCCCACCAGACCCGGATCGGGCGGCTCGACGAAGCGACCGCGGCCCGCAAGCCGGTGCTGCGCTGGCGTCCGGCCACTTCCGCCGCCGGCCAGAAGTAACCGAGCGCGGGAGGGTTACTCAATAACCGGCAACGGGCGATAAACGCGCCCTGTCAGCCCAGTCGAACAGCCGAGAATCTGCGAACGAGGGTTCCTGATCTCGGCTGTTTCTGTCCCCGTTGTTTGCTGATAGAATGATCACTGTCTTTGATGAGGACTTTTGTGATGCATCCAGTGAGGTTCAGAGAACATGCCGAGGATGACCCTTATTCACCCCCTTTCGACCGAGGTTACTGAGGAGCTTCGTGACAAGTTTCGCCGCATGCTGGCGCGGCTTGACGACATTCGGGCCCAGTCGGGAACCGTGGATACGCCCGGAGTCTGGCGTCCGGCCATCGATCTCGGAGAGCTGGAGGATGCCATTCTGATCCGGATCGAACTGCCCGGAGTGCGACCGGACCAGGTCAGACTGACTCTCCGCCACCAGCTGCTGCGGGTTGAGGGGCGCAAGGAGCGGCCGAGCCCGTCAGAGACGGAGGAGCGACCGGTTCGGTTCCTCTGCCTCGAACGGAGTTACGGAACATTCGCCTTCAACCTGTCGCTGAACTGGCAGATCGATCGGGCGCGAATCACCGCGCGGATGTCCGACGGAATACTGGACATTCGACTACCCAAAGCCGATCTCGCCACTCAGGAGCTGACCATTCCCATCGAATCTTGATCAGCCACCGATCGGTCTTCAAAGCCATTCCTGCCGAGGAGACAAGCTAAACCCTGGCTATTTTTGTCGAAAGAGATTATGTCAACCAATTCTGAAGCAGAAGATAAAATCCTGTCGGGAGAGCTCACCGACGAACAGCTGAACATCCCGGAGATCCTGCCGGTGCTTCCGCTGCGGGATATCTCGATCTTTCCGTTCATGATCGTTCCGCTCTTCGTTAGTCGCGAGCGGTCGATTCGGGCGGTCGATCAGGCCCTGGCCGAGAACCGGATGATCATGCTGGTCGCGCAGCGTGATTCGAACAAGGAGGAGCCGGGGACCAACGACCTCTACGAGATTGGCACGGTGGCGATCATTATGCGCATGCTGAAGCTTCCGGATGGAAGAATCCGCATTCTCGTTCAGGGGGTGAGCCGGGCGCGGATCAACTACCTCGAAGACCACGCGCAGGGCTACCTGCAGGCGCGGGTCGAGGAGCTGAAAGAGGTCGGGCCAGAGAAGACGCTCGAGCTGGAGGCGCTGACGCGAAACATCCGCTCAGCGCTCGACAAGGCGGTCTCGCTTGGTCGGAATATTCCCCCCGAGGTCATGTCGATCGTCTCGACGGTTGAAGACCCGGCGCGCCTGGCCGACCTGGCCGCCTCGAACCTTGAACTGAAGGTCGAGGACGCCCAGTCGGTGCTCGAGATCATCGAGGTCATCCCGCGATTGCACCGCGTCAACGAGCTTCTGGCGAAAGAGATCGAAGTGCTGACCGTCCAGCAGGAGATCAACACGCAGGCAAAGGGGGAGATCGACCGATCGCAGCGCGAGTTCTACCTGCGGCAGCAGCTCAAGGCGATCCAGATGGAGCTTGGCGAGGGCAATGAGCTGGCCGAGGATATCGCGCAGTATCGCGAAAAGATGGCCAAGTCGAAGATGCCCAAGCCGGTTGAAGAGGAGGTCGAGCGCCAGCTCAAGAAGCTGGAGCGGATGCATCCCGACGCGGCGGAGACGGCAACCCTCCGCAACTGGCTCGACATCATGGTCGCGCTGCCCTGGTCGAAGGCTTCGAAGGAGAACCTTGATCTGAAAAAGGCGCAGGAGATTCTCGATCACGACCACTACGGACTGGAGAAGGTCAAGGAACGGATCCTCGAGGCGCTCGCGGTGCGGAAGATCAAGGAGAAGCCGAAAGGGTCGATCCTCTGCCTCGTCGGCCCGCCGGGAGTTGGCAAGACCTCGCTCGGGCGCTCGATCGCCCGGGCGGTCAACCGGAAGTTTGTCCGGCTCAGTCTGGGCGGAGTCCACGACGAGGCGGAGATTCGCGGCCACCGGCGCACCTATGTCGGGGCGATGCCCGGTCGCGTTATTCAGTCGATCCAGCAGGCCGGAACCAACAATCCGCTGATCATGCTCGACGAGATCGACAAGGTCAGTTCCGATTTTCGTGGTGATCCGTCCTCGGCGCTGCTCGAGGTGCTCGATCCGGAGCAGAACAACACGTTCCGCGACAACTATCTCGGGGTACCGTTCGATCTCTCGAACGTCATGTTCATGACGACCGCCAACGTGCTCGAAACGATCCAGCCGGCGCTCCGTGACCGGATGGAGATCATCCGGCTCTCCGGCTACACCGAGGAGGAGAAGCTGCAGATCACCCTCCGCCATATTCTGCCCAAGCAGATGGAGGAGACCGGGGTAAACGGCGAGAACCTCAAACTGACCGCGGAGGCGATTCGCGACATTATCGTCAAGTACACGCGGGAGTCGGGGCTCCGCCAGCTCGAGCGTGAGATTGCCACGGTCTGCCGCAAGGTGGCCCGGCGCGTCGCCGAGGGAAATCCGGCCCTGGTCGAAGTTGGCCGGGCGAACCTCCACGAGTTCCTTGGCGTGGCCAAGATCGAACCCGACTCAATGCTCCGGCAGGATGAGGTCGGTGTGGCGACGGGGCTCGCCGTCACCGCCACGGGTGGGGACATCCTCTTCATCGAGGTGATCACCATGAAGGG
>JBEAVZ010000279.1:0-5887 GCA_041160645.1 Acidobacteriota bacterium | reverse complement strand
CTCAATGGTGATGGCACCAACAACGACTTCCTCCCCGGAGTGGGCTGGAATGAGCTCAATCGCGGCATCAACGCCAGCGAGCTCCGGTCACTGGTCGATCAGTACAATGCCTCTTTTGCCGGCAAGGCGGCCCCACGGGGTGGTCTCCTGCCGCGGGTGACGCTGCCGAACGACTTCAGCTTCAGTGACTCCTTCCAGTCGCACGATGTGCGGGTCGCCAAGGAGTTCAACATCATCAAAGATCGACTCAAGTTTGAGCTGATCGGAGAGGTCTTCAATCTCTTCAATATCTCAAATCTGGGTGGCTTCAGCGGACTGCTGGACGCCGGTTTTGGACAGGCCACCAACAAGGCCAATCCAATCCTTGGTATTGGCGGTCCCCGAATCATCCAGGTCGCCGGTAAGATCAAGTTCTGATCGTCGTCGGAAGGGGCCGAAAGGAGAGTGAGATTCCTGCTCTCCTTTCGGCCTTCCTGATCGACTATTTTTCCCCTCTCCAAACCATCTTCCAATCCTCCTCGCCGCCTTTCATCTTCGTCTGCCTGGGCGTAAATTAGTGGGATGAAAAGAACCAGTAAACAGGCTCAACCGGGCGCACCACCGACGGGCGGCGTGATGCGCGCCGAGATTGAAAGACAGGCGCAGGAGATCATTTCCCGCCTCGGCGCCGAGGCCCTCGCGGAGATCTATCGCCAGCGGGTCCGTGCGGATCGAACCAGGCGCTATGAGTTGCCTGCGCCAACGGGCACCAGTCAACCCCGGGTGGAGATCATGCATACGCTGCTCGGTATTGAGCTGAAGATTGGCCGCCGGCGCCTCTCCTGTCCGGACCTCTCGACGGCCCGCTACCTGGCGATCTTTGTTCGGCTGGGGGTGGCATCTATCGGGCTCCCGTACGACATTACCCGCCTGGCTCGGCTGGCCGATGACCTCGAATCTTCCTGGTTCCGGATGATGATGATGGCTGAGAGCCTGATGGATGAGATCGACCCCAAATTGACGTCGCGGCTCAAGCGGCGCCTCGTTGAGATCCAGCGCGAGGAGATCGAGATTATCGGCCCCGGGCCCATCGCGCCACGATTTAATCGCTGATAGACTTTCCCCGCTGGCGCGGGTATACTCTCCATTTGGGTTTGGCTGCGACCAGTGTTCGATACCCTCGGCGGTCTCCCGGTGGTCGTCCCTGACAGGCCAACTCCACCCCCCTGATCCGCGAATTCCGGCGATCCCGGTCTGGTCAGTTGGGGGCTGCTTCAGTTCGAACTGGATTCAATGAGACTGGATTCAAAGTAAGAATGAATCCGCACCGATGCTCATCGCCGGGGTTTGGCGGCACACGTCTACCTGATCCGGCAGTTTAGTCAGGTTTGCTGGCGCCCCGTCAGGCCTGGATCGGCTTACCCGGATCCCGGCCGTCGCTCAACCAAATGCTGTTGCTCAATCAATTACTGTCACCTGCCCCACATGGATCGCATGGATCGCGAAAGACCCGATGTCTGACGGAACAGCTTCCGCTAATCAACAATCTTTAATTTTTAACCATAGCCATTGCAAATGGCCTAGCAATGGCTGGCGGTCACATTGGAGGTAACAAACCTTTATGAAGAACAGATTTGCATTCCTGACTTCGCTGTTCATCGCGATGATGATCATCACCGCCGGGGCAGCCCAGGAACAGAAGCCAAATCAACCGGTGGCTCCCAAGCCGGCGGCGGAGGCGGAAGCGACCGATGAACCGGTTGCGATTACCGAAAAGACGAAGCGGGTTGAGACACAGGTCCAGGCCGTTCTCACCCCGGATCAGTTCGCCAACTTTCGCCCCCCCTTCATCAACGACAAGGGCGAGATTGCCCTGCTCGGATTGATCTCTGACCCGGCCAGCCCGAATCGCGTCGGCCAGAAGATGTTCGTTCGCGGGGGGGATGGCAAATGGCGTCTTCTCCTCGACCAGGGTGAGAAGTCGGTCGACACCTCGATCGTCATCGACACCTTTGGCCTGCCGCACGTCAACGCCTCCGGTGAGGTCACCTTCCTTGCCAATGGACCAAAGGTTGCCGACAACCTCCCGGTCACCAGCGATCCCAACGACCCGGCCTCTTTCCGTCCCCTCGTCTCGAACCAGGTTCTCTACAAGAAGACCAAGGATGGCATCAGGTCGATCTACCGCATGGGGACAGAGGTCCCGAACATGCCCTCCTACATTACCGGCATCAGCAACGTTACCTCGAACAATGTCGGAACGACGGCCTTCATTGGCACCTATAGTGAGCCGGACGGCCGCGGACTCTTCTTTGTCGCGGATGGCAAGGTCAGTCTGATCGCCCGGAGTGGCCAGAAGATTGGCAAGAATGAGACGGGGACCTTCTCTGAGCACTACTATCCCTCTTCGATCAATGATCGAAATGAGGTCGCCTTTCTGGGTCGCTCGGGAGACAAGAGTGGAATCTTCATCGGCTCACCGCGCGGAGTCGAGATCATTGCCTTTGGCGGACGTCCGACGCCGCTGAAGGGGGCCAACTTTCTTGGTTTTGGAAACCGGACTCCGGCTATCAACAATCGTGGCGATATTCTCTTTGTCGGCTTCTTTGATGGTCCCCAGGCTGGCCGCGGACTCTTCTTGAAGCCGGTCGACGGGCCGATCCGTCTCATCGCCCGGAGCGGTGATGCGATCACTGGCACCAACTGGAATCTGACCGACTTCAGTTCGATCTCCCTCAGCGACAACGGCGATATCGCCTTTTCCGCGACTTATGCTGGCCGCAGCCGGGGAATCTTCATCAAGACCGCGAAGGGGATTGAACCGGTGGCCATTCTCGACCAGCGGATCCCGGGCGGCGATAAGGACGAGTTCTTCAACCATTTCACCCAGCCCGACGTCAACTCGCGCGGCGAGGTCGTCTTCTACGCCCAGTGGCGGACGCCGAAGACCGGAGTCAATATCGGAGTATTCTGGCGAGATGCGCAGGGAGTCCTCAGGTTGCTCTTCAAACGCGGCGACATGATGCCCAAATAACCCAAGCGTCCGC
This sequence comes from Acidobacteriota bacterium, assembly GCA_041160645.1. GTDB lineage: Bacteria > Acidobacteriota > Blastocatellia > RBC074 > RBC074 > CAIOZW01. The sequence continues at coordinate 2,861 of JBEAVZ010000279.1, read as the reverse complement.
TTGGTCCGCATGGATTTATCACCTCCGCCACCCACTGGGTGGCGGGGCCGGTGGGATGGTAGTGTCCATTCTGACCCCTGATTTTTGGCGACGACTTTTCAGCAACTGATCTGGCGGGGAAGCCCCGGACAGATCCCGCAGCGACGCAGAGAAGAAGATTATGGAGAATCAGCAGAAGTTACCAATCAATATCGAAGACGAGATGCGGCGGAGTTACCTCGACTACGCTATGTCGGTGATCATTGGACGCGCCCTCCCCGACGTGCGGGATGGTCTCAAACCGGTCCATCGACGCATCCTCTACTCGATGAACGAGAAGGGGCTGGTTCCCGGAAAGCCCTATAAGAAGTCGGCCAACGTCGTCGGAGACGTGCTGGGCGCCTACCACCCGCACGGTGATTCTGCCGTCTACGATTCGATGGTGCGCATGGCCCAGGACTTCTCGATGCGCTACCCGCTCATCGACGGCCAGGGCAACTGGGGGAGCATCGATGGCGACTCCGCAGCCGCCTACCGTTACACCGAGGCCCGTCTGACCCGGATCGCCACCGAGATGCTCGCCGACATCGAGAAGGAGACGGTTCGCTTCGTTCCCAACTACGACGAGTCCCGACAGGAGCCGACGGTGCTTCCGGCCCGGATTCCCAATCTCCTGGTCAACGGCTCCGATGGCATCGCGGTCGGGATGGCGACCAAGATCCCCCCGCACAATCTTGGGGAGATCATCGAGGCGACGATCCACCTGATCCAGCATCCGCAGGCGAAGTGTGCTGATCTGATGAAGATGGTTCCGGGGCCGGACTTTCCGACCGGTGGCTTCATCTATGGGCGGGAGGGCATTCGCCTGGCCTATGAGACGGGGCGCGGGGTCATGCAGATCCGGGCCCGGGCGGCGATCGACAAGGTGGGCCGGGGCGCCCAGGAGCGAGACGCGATCGTTATTACCGAGATTCCGTTCCAGGTCAACAAATCAAAACTGATTGAGCAGATCGCCGATCTGGTCAACGAGAAGAAGGTCGAGGGGATCTCGGAGATCCGTGACGAGACGGATCGCGAGAGCACGGCCCAGAAGAAGGTCCGCATCGTCATCGAGCTGAAGCGCGACGCGATGCCCCAGATCATCCTCAACAAGCTCTACAAGATGACCCAGATGCAGGTCTCCTTCGGGGTGATCAATCTGGCGATCGTCAATGGGCAGCCGAAGGTCCTGACGCTGGTCGATACGCTCGGCGAGTTTATCGCCTTTCGCCGCGAAGTCGTTCGGAATCGGACCATCTATGATCTGAAGAAGGCCCGCGCTCGCGCCCATATCCTCGAAGGCTTGATCAAGGCGATCGATATCATCGACGAGATTATCAAGTTGATTCGGCGCTCGAGATCGACCGAGGAGGCGAAAGAGGGGCTCGTTAAGCAGTACAAATTTTCTGAGATCCAGGCCCAGGCGATTCTGGACATGCAGCTGCGGCGGCTTGCCGCCCTCGAGCGACAGAAGATCATCGACGAGTATGCCGAGGTGATCAAGTTGATCGCTGAGCTGGAGGAGATTCTCGCCAATGAGAAGGTTCTCCGCAATGTCATCATCAAGGAGTTGCGGGCAGTTCAGAAAGACTATGCTGATGAGCGCCGGACACAGATTGTTGACAGCGGAGTCGAATTGACCCTCGAGGATCTGATCGCCGACGAGGATGTGGTGATCACCCTCACCCATTCCGGTTATGTGAAGCGCACTCCGACCAGCGCCTACCGGGCACAGAAGCGTGGCGGCACGGGCCGCCGTGGCATGAGCACGCGGACCGAGGATGTCGTTTCGCATATCTTTATTGCTTCGACCCACAGCTACCTCATGGCCTTTACGTCATCGGGGATGGTCTACAAACTCAAGGTTCACGAGATTCCTGACGCCAGTGCGGCAGGTCGCGGCAAGGCCATCGTCAACCTGATCAATCTGCCCTCGACGGAGAAGATTGCCGCCGTGGTGCCGGTGAGGGATTTCAGTGCCGGAAAGTATGCGGTCATGGTCACCCGCCAGGGCGTGATCAAGAAGACCGAGCTCTCCGAGTTTGCGAATATCAGATCGAATGGGATCATCGCCATTGGGGTCGATCGCGGGGACGAGCTGATCTCCGTCGAGATGACCGATGGGCAGAAGAAGATCTTCCTGGCTACGCGCGATGGCATGGCCATCTGCTTCCCGGAAGACGAGGTGCGGGATATGGGGCGGCAGGCCCGCGGGGTCCGTGGGATCACCCTTCATGACAACGACTATGTGGTCAGCGTTGTCGCGGTCACTGGTGATGAGCAGATGCTTACGGTGACCAGCCTTGGTTATGGCAAACAGACGCGTCTATCCGAGTACCGCGTTCAGTCACGGGGTGGCAAGGGGGTCATCAATATGAAGACGACCGATCGCAATGGCAAGGTCGTCGCGGTCATGCCCGTCAACCGGGAGATTCAGTTGATGGTCATCACCTCGCAGGGCAAGCTGATTCGCCTCGAGGCCGAAGATATCCGGAACACCGGGCGGAGCGCCCAGGGAGTCCGGTTGATCGACGCCGCCGGCGGGGACACGGTGGCGAGTGCCTCTTTGGTCGAACAGCAATCGGGTCATGTCGATGAAGAGGCGCAGCCGTGAGAGCTCCGGCGCCAGGATGGCACAAGATGAGATGGTCGGAGAGCTTCATTGGTCAATTGAATCGATGGCGACCCGGGAAGGGAAGCCAGCGGTGGCTCTGCCTGCTGGTGTTTCTGCTTCTGGCGGCAGCCTGTTCCCGGGGCGCACTGCTTGAGCAGGCCCAGCAAGCCTGGGACTCTGGTGATTACGCGGTCGCGGCCGATCTCTATGAGACATTCCTGCGCGAGCG
>JBEAVZ010000420.1:0-9209 GCA_041160645.1 Acidobacteriota bacterium | reverse complement strand
AGATACCGGACCACCGCCTCGGCGCGGTCCTGGCTCAGCCGGCGATTCTTCTCTGCCGAACCCTCGGCCGAGGCAAAACCGGTGATCTCGATCAGGTAGGCCTTCTCGCTCTTCGCCTGCTTGGCTACCTCATCGAGCAACTGCGTGGCTTCGGGCAGCAGCTTGGCGCTCCCAACCTTGAAATTAACCGAGATATCTCGCTTCGGCACGTACTCATCGAGCGAGGAGACCAGTGTATCGATCCGGCGGTTGGTCGATTCGACTCCGACTGCCGCCGCCTCCGCCGCACTCTGGGCGGTCTTTGCGCTGTCTGTCGCCTTCTTTGAGATCGAATCGATCTCGATCAGCTGGTCGGCCAGCCGCTTCGCGTTGGCCTCCGACTCCTCGAGCTTCTTTTCGGCGACGTCGACCCGTCCCTCGACCGGGTTGACCCGTGTCTCGGCCGCCTGCACCGCGACGAGGGCATTATCGGTGAAGCGAATCTTTTCGGCAATCAACTGGCCCTTCTCGTCACCCTTACCTTCGATTTCAACCGTCAATCCGCGGACCAGATTGGTTGTTCCATAGATCCGTGCGTTCCGGAAGATATTGCTCTTCTTTTCGAGGACCTTGGTGCTGTTCTGCAACCGTACCGTCACCTCGCCATTGCTCTTGTCGCGAAGAAGAAAGGTGTCAGCGTCACGCTGGATGATCACCCCGGTGATCTTCTGTTTGACCCCTTTGGCAATCGTCACTTTGGCCGCCGTCTGGGCGGCCTGGTCGACTACTTTCCCCTGAGCCATTCCCGGGAGCGCTGTCCCGGTCAGGACAACTCCCAGCCCAGCTATCATGACCACACGATTAATCGACTTTCTCATTCTTTTTCGCCTCCCTCAAGTCTGCTATCTGCGGGTCTCGGACACACTTCAGAATCCAAGTCCGTAATTTACTGGCAAAAGCTGTGCCAGTCTGGGCATCAATTACCAACCTCTTTATTTAGAGAAGTTTGGCTTGATGCTTACCTCCCTCGCCTCTCCATATCTCCCAAGCCTGACTGAAAATCATACACAGTAATGGGCCGCTTAAGGTAAACATTACCTGCATCAAGTTCAGCCAACATAAGAATGGACCCGCGCCAATTTCTTGTCGATAATCTCTATCATCTGAAAGAAATAGTTGCCGGTCAACCTCATCGCGCTCCCGCTGGCATCTCCAGACAAAAATAGGGAGCTGGAAATCTGACTTTCCAGCTCCCGTAAATCCTCAATAACTACGTAAGGAGGAGACACGTTGAACAATTCTAGAAGTTGGGGACGAGAATCTCGTAGCTCCCATAGAGTGAAACGGCCGGCAGATTGTAGCCACCCTGGAAGAGGGAATTGCGGGTGATGACCGATCCGAGGATGGGCGCTGAACTCGAAGCCATGCGGATCCACCCGGTGCGACCCGCCGGGACGCGGTTGTTGATGCCGCCGCCGCGGTTGAAGACGGTCATAAAGCTGTCCTGCCGGTAACAGGTGATGGTGAAGCTCCCCGAGAGTGACTGTGAGGCGTCGTTATAGAGGAGCGTCGAGAGCGTGATCGAGTTGGTATCACCGGTGTAGATGTTGGATGATGGACTGTAGATGTAGAGGAAGCTCGTCGTCGTCACCTGGCTGTCGAAGCTGGGGACAGCGAGAACCTGCGGCAGTTTCTCGTAGCTCGCGCCATTGAACTTCAGCCGGTACTGGCCATCGGGATCGGCCGTGATCGGGCCAGCCGTCAGCTTGCCGATCGAAATGGCGGAGAGGATCCCCTGCCGTCCATCGAATTCGCGCACCTGCGCCGTGCCCGTGAGCCAGTTGTGCTGGGTCGGCAGACCGCTCTCATCCTCGGCGACGACGATCATGTACCCAAAGATCCCCGGATCGAAATCGCTCATCAGAAAGGTCATGGTCTGGCTGGCGTTGAGCGATGAACCAAAGTCGGCAACGCTGCAGGAGCTGCCATCGATCAGGTAGAAATGGAGTTCGATCGCCCGGCTCTGGTTGAGATTGGTAATATTGACCTGGGTGTCGCCAAGCAACTGATTGACCGGGTTGCTGGTAAAGCGGTTGAAAAAGAGGATACTGCCGGGCTTGATGTCGCTATAGTTGTTGGACAGGGATTGGGCTTCAACGATCACCGGGAGAAGGGTCAGGATGCTGATCGTCAGTAGATGTCTGATGGTGGTCGAAAGGTTGCGGTAAAACATGTTCCCTCCAGTGAGACCGTCTCGGCCGGGGTGACCCGGGAGATGGAGTGTTTGGGCTACCGGGAAAGATCTTCCAAATGGCTACGCGGGATTCTTAATCGCCTTCCGGAGACCAGCTGTCGCCGGTCATGGGCAACCTGCCAGACAGAAGGAGACTCCAGAGCGAAGATGCCACACATGGGCTGTGCATCTCGATGATGGCAGGTAACGGGGGGACTGCCGAGGCGTAACCAAACAGTAGCCTTAATATAAACGGGGCTTAAGGCATTTCGGACACTGTCAGAATGTCAAATGGACTTGCGGGCGTCAAGGGGGCCTGCTGAGATCGCCATTAATTCGGGGGGGAGGCGATCAGCGGACAGCGTCACAAATTGACCGGACTTCAGATGATCCTGACCGGCCCCAGGGTTGCGTGGCGCTCGAAAATATTTGTCCGGCCAATCGCGGTGAGGGAGGGACTGGTCATCGAGCCGGCCCGACCAGCTACTTGTAGAGCAGATGCATCGACTGTCGGCGCGCGCCGAGGCTGCCGGTCCAGGTGATGGGCAGGAGCCGTCCGGTGAGCAGGTACTGCCGACTGAGGATGGTCTGAAAGCCAGCCCGTTCGAAATCCTGCGGCGCGAGACGGTACCAGGCCGGACCAGTCTCCCCGTCCCAGAAGATAAGAGTTCCGGGTGGAAGTTGGCGGAGCAGGTCGAGATTCTGTTCCCGGTCCGCCCCGAGGGCGGGCATCTCCCAGTGATCCCGGCCAAAGACGATGCGCATGTAGGCCTGGCTGGTGATCAACCTCTCCACCGGGAGGTTGCGCAGGGTTGGGGACTGGGTGAAGGACTGGTGGAGATCGCGGATCGCCCGCGCGTCGCGGCCATGCGGAAGCAGGTCGAGGATGATGATCGAGACGAGGAGCCCGGCGATGAGGCTTGGTCCGCGCCACTTCTGCCAGCGTGCCACCCCCGGCCAATCCCAGCCGGCGAGGGTGAGCAGTGCAGTCACCGGAGCAACGGAGACAAAGTAGCGGGCGTAACCGGCGGCTCCGAACCAGCCCCGCGTGAAGAGGACCGAGTGGACCAGAAAGATCGTCCAGAAAATGGCTCCACCGAGCAGAAAGGTGCGGGTTTGCCAGAGCTGACGGCACCCGGCGATGAAGGATGGCAGCCAGAAGGGGCCGACGATCAGCGGCAGCAGAATCAGATACCACCAGAGGGGGCCGGTTCCGTTCGCCTGGCTTCCGGGGTTCCAGTCAGGCGGCCAGTTGTGGAGAATCCAGAGAGGATCGCCACTCATCAGCCAGGCCGCAATGACCCACAGCAGGGCTCCCGTGCCCAGGCAGAGACTCTGCAGCAGTCCCCTGCCGATGCACCGGTCGCGGAGAGCCGTTCCAGTGTGCCAGGCCCCCCAGAGCAGCCCGATAAAGAGCCCTTCCGGCCGGATGAGGATCAGCAGCGAAATGACGAGGATGGCCGCGAAGTGGCGGCCTGCCTCTCGCAACCGCAGTGCGATGACCAGGAAGAGTCCAAAGAGGGTCTCCGTGTAGACTCCGGTGCTCAACTGCCAGAAGACTGGCGTCAGGAGCACGAGGGGAAAGGCCAGGTGGCTCTGCGGCAGGCCGAGACGTGAAGCGAGCCGCCACGTCTGCCACGCGGTGAGCAGGGAGACGATGAGGGTGAAGCACCGGGTCGTCACATAACCACCCTGCGCGGGGAAGGAATAGATGAGGGTGAAGAGCGGCCGTCCCCACACTGAGAGCAGATACTCGGGGTGCCGCCAGGACCATCTGGCCAGAAGGTAGTGGTACCCGGAGTCGAGCTGGTCGGCGTCCGGGTAGAGCCATATCGTGACCACCCCAAGCAGCAGGGTCGTGGTTAGCCATCCCCAGACAGGGCCGCCTCCGACAGGATTGGAGAGGGCCCCTTTTGGCAATCGGTTGAACATAGGTCTCTGCTGGCAGACGGGGAGAGCCGCGAGACGGGCTCTCAGCGGTGACGAGGCCGGCGCAGGCAGCGAACCGGCACTCTCTGGCTCGTCCAGGCCCAGGCCAATCGGAGAAAAAGGATGGGCCGGAAGAGAAAGGGCAGGGGAAAGAGCCTCTTCCCCCCGCCCAAACCATCACGTCAGGATGCTTGAAATGGCGCCGAACTATGCATATGAATGCAGTCCGGGAAGAATGTAGCTTACACCGAGGTAGGTGAAGATCACCAGCAGGAACCCGACGAGCGCAAAATAGGCGCTCCGCCGTCCGGTCCAGCCATGCGCCATCCGCGTGTGGAGATAACCGGCGTAGGCAAGCCAGGCGACCAGCGCTCCGGTCTCCTTGGCATCCCAGCCCCAGTAACGTCCCCACGACTCATTCGCCCAGATTGCCCCGGTGACGAGCAGAATCGCCAGCCCGGCAAAGGCGACGCCAACCGTTTTGTAGGTCATGCTGTCGATCTTTTCGAGCGCCGGCAGGCTCTCCCGGATTCGCTCCGTGCGGATGCTGAAGAGGACCAGGAAGAGGGTCACCATCAGCAGGGAGACGACCGCGGCAATCTCGACCGGGTTGCCTTTCACGTCGAGAACCAGCTGGCTACCATTGGTCTGGATCCAGTTGCCGCCGACGTTGACCAGATTCTCAACCGACTGACCGGCTGCTTCGCGACCCGCGAGGGTCTTCCCAACCTGGTAATACTGGTCCTGACCGATCAGGGCTCCGACCGAACCCATGGTCTTGATCCGGTAGAAGAGGAGAGCCGTCCCGATGATCTGCATGAGCAGCGAGCCGCGCAGCATCCAGTGGCCCCAGCGTCCGGCACTCTCGACCTGACGGTAGAGGGAGAGCAGAAACGCAACGGTCGTTCCGGCGATCAGCGCGATGGCCAGCGTCATAAAGATGCCCACCCCAGGCAGGGCGACCCGCGCTCCGCTGTTGAAGGCTCCGCCAGTGTGGAGAATGACCGGGTTGAGGCTGTAGCTGAGGCTGAACGGATTGAAGGCCTTGATGCCGCCCATCAGCCAGACAAAGGCGTAGGTGATGATCAGCGAGCCGGTGACGGCAATCGCCATCTGCTCGATCTTCACGCCGTCCTTCAGCAGGTAGACGACCGCGAGGGCAAAGCTGACCAGCGCCACGCCGTAGCTGAGTGACGCCACTCCAACGTGGATCGGGCGCCAGTAGCTGTCGAGCACCGGTGGCAGGTTGATGAAGTTGTTCCCGATGAAGATGGCCAGCAGCAGAATCAGCGACATGAGCGGCATCGAGAGCGCGCCGATGAAACGGCCGTTCTCGCGATAGCTGAGCAGCATGGTCGCGATCCCGGCGCCAAAGGAGAAGGCGATCGACAGATCATAGAGATTGGCGAAGGGAATATAGCTGAAGAACCACCAGAAGTGGTATTCACCCGTAATCTGGTTGGTCATGCGGATCCAGTTCTCCCGGTCTCCGGCAGCGACCCAGCGAATGAGCCAGCTCGACAGGTTGAAGAAGACCCCGAGCGCTCCAACCCAGACCCCCATGCGTTGCAGGAAGCTGATCGGCGTCCAGAAGTTGGTCATGAGGGCGCTGGCGGCGATGATGTAGCAGAGGAGCGCGAGCACGATCAGCGTTCCATCGTTCGGAACCGCTCCCGCTCCAACCTTGATCCGCGCCGTGACCATGAGCGCTGCGCCGATTAGCGGAAGCAGCGCGGGCAGGTAATTGATCAGCGAAAAATCACTCTCCTCACCAATTGGCCCACGGGTATTGCCCGACGCGGCGCCAAGGGGTGTATTTATAGACTTTATGGCCTGGCTCATCTTTGATTCCTCCAAGTTAATTGCCAGAAAGGTTCAGCAGACCGGAGCACATTGCCAGTCAACACTCGAGCCCGTCGCCACAGCTTATCTGTGGATCCTCCGGGGCTCATCTGTTTCTGACCAGGGCGATCAGTTTACGGGCCCGGTCTTCGAAGCCAAGTCGGTTCCGATTGGCATCGCCACCCAGATAGATTTTCCCGTCTTCGACCACGATCCAGAGGCGCTGGTGTGAAAAGAAGAAGACCCCGATCAATGTCAGGCAGAGAATGGTAAACCCTACGTAGACCACACGCACACCCGGGTCATACTGAACCGAGAGGATATGCGAGAGGGGGGCCTTTTCGAAGTCGGTCAGGCTGAACTGGTAGCCCGCTGGCCAGGTCAGCTTCGATTGCAGAAAGGGGGCGTTGGCAATCTCTGCCTTGAATTTGGCGGTGATTGCCCAGAACTCACTCTCCCGACCGGCCGGATCGATGAAGAGGATCCGCGCTGCCGGGTTCTCATACTCGGTCGAACCGAAATCGGGACGACCATCGCGTGAAAAGACGAGATGGGGATTGAAGTCGCTATACTTGAGGCGCGACCCATCGGAGAGTCTGACCTCCCCAAGCCGATTGATGGTGACCTGCTCGGTCTGTCCGTTCGGCAGCGTCGCCGCGATGGTGATCGCCCGCGCGTTGCCGAGCGGATTGTAGGAGGCCTGGAAGAGGCGGTAACCGCGGTAATCGTAGGGGCTGTTCATGTGGACCAGCGCTTCGGTCGACTGCCCCGTCTCCTTGTCGTGAATCCGGACCCGGGTCAGCCAGTCGAGAGTGTTTCCGGCGTCGAGCCCCCCCTCTTTATTGATCAGTTTCTGCTGAATATCCAGCCCCTCGATGATGAATGGCAGCTCGAGGTCGCGCTGCCCGACGGCAAACTCGGAGTTGGCCTTCTCGAGATTGAAGACATTCTGGATCATCCGGTCGGCCGTGCGCAGCGGGACGATCGGAACCGATCCGGTGAAGCCACGGCTGGTCAGAAAGAAACCAAGAAAGATCGTCAGAAGCCCGACGTGGACCGCGTAGGCGCCAAGACGGTTCCAGACGCCACGCTCGGCGAAGACCGTCGTCCGCGTTGCGCCATCGGGGCCGCTCGCGGCTTCGGTCACCCGTACCCGGAATTTCATCTGCCGGGCCGCACGGGCGACCCGCTCGGCCAGCTCGGCGCGCGGACTGCCGGGCAGCTCGACCTCCTCGCGGAAGCGCTGCGCCAGGGCAAAGGTTGGCGAAGCCGTCAGTTTTTTACGTTTGAAGTAGCTCCAGGCGGCGGGAAAGTGGTCGATCGACGCCAGAATAATGTTCAGGCTCAGCAGGAGAAGCAGTACATTGAAGTACCAGGCGTGGTAGATATCGAAGAATCCGAGATTGCCGTAGACGATCTTCTCCGCCGGGGTCAGTTCAGCGTAGTAGTTGCTGAAGGTTTCGAGCTCCTGCTGCTGGATGAGCATGCCGATCATACAGGCGACGATGAGGAGGATGAGCAGAACGATGCCGAATGGGATCGAACTGAGCGCCCCCAGAAAGCCGTCAATGAGCTGGGTCGGTTTGCCGGATTGGGCGGGACGTCCGGATTTGGCCGCATTGCCTCCACCGGCCGACTGCCCCTCCCCCGTCACATGGTCGATTCCACCGCGGCCAGCCTCGAGGCCAGTCTCTGGAACGGATGAACTGCCAGTGGTACCGATCTCCTTACTGCTGTTGATTGTCTCACCTGGTGACATCTGTTACCTCGTATTATTTAAGCCCTTTATTTATGCCTTCCGGGTTTATGTGGTCCTCACCGTGCTTTGCGGGCCAATTGCTTCCTTGCCAATTGCTTCCTTGCCAATTGTTATCCTGGCCAATTGTTATTCTGGGATAACAACGGGTCGGGTTGATTCCTCCCGATTACGGTCAATCCCGGACTCGGTCACTCCAGAAGCAGGTCCGGCCCGAAATGATTCCTGACCCACATATCTCATCGCCCAATCTTACGGTAACCCTGCCAGTGGCAGACCTGAAGATTGACTGATCCTCCTTATCAATGACCCAGTCTAGCAGCAGCTCGTGATTTCATCAATTCACACCGGGGCGGTCAGCTGAGAGAAATTCTGAGCTGGGGAGCGCGCGAGGGACTGGCGGAAAGATGTCCGGTGAAAATTGGCGATTGGCAAGTCTGGGATGCGGGGGCAGGGGATGACTTGTCACCGCCTCAAAATCCTGCGCCCGGATCGGGGAGCGGCGCGGCAGCTCGCTTGTCGCTCCGCTGGCCGCTCGGTTAATATCGAAACTTGTGGTCCAAGTCCCGGCGCGGATGAGCGCCGCGGATACCGAACCGGAAGGTAAATCGCAGATCTAAAGATGAGGGTATTTTGTGAACCAGGAAACCGGAGATCCCCAATCGCCGCGACCATTTCGAGTCTGTGAGCAGTGTCGGGCACTCACCCCCGTCAACCTCCCCCACTGTGTCGCCTGCGGAACCCTCTCCGTCCAGGCGATGGTTGAGCAGCAGCAGGTCCAGGATGAGCAGCGCTTTATCTTTGCCCTCATCGATCGGCCGGCTTCGATCACCTATGTGATCCTCGCCGTAAATATTCTGGTCTATCTGTTGATGGTCGGCGTCGCCGGAGGGAGCTATCTCAACAACTTCCTCTACATGAATGACATCGGCACCCTGATCGCGTTTGGCGCGAAGACCAACCAGCTGCTTCGCGAGGGGGAGATCTTCCGGCTCGTCACGCCCATCTTCATTCACGGGGGACTGCTCCACCTCGCTTCGAACTCCTACGCCATCTGGACGATTGGTCCGCTGGTCGAACGCCTCTATGGTTCGCCGCGCTTCTATCTGATCTACCTCATCTCCGGCATCGGCGGAGTCTGCGGCAGTTACCTTGGCGGGCTCTCCCGCTCGCCCAACATCCCGGGGGTTGGGGCCTCCGGAGCGATCTTTGGTCTCTTCGGAGTGCTGCTGGTCTTTGGGTACCGCTACCGCGATGAGCTGCCCCCCAATTTTCGCCAGTCGATCCGCTCCGGCATCCTCCCGGTGATTCTGATCAACCTGATGATCGGATTTTCAATCCCATCGATCGATAACGGCGCCCACATCGGAGGATTGCTGACCGGGGCGCTCCTGGTCTTTGTCGTGCCCTATCTCGCGCCCGGACGGAAGCGTGATTCGAAAGCCGGGCAGGCGCTGCTCATCCTTGGAC
>JBEAVZ010000410.1:0-3012 GCA_041160645.1 Acidobacteriota bacterium | reverse complement strand
GTATAAGACCAGTTTTCATGAGTGTCATCGTAAATTCCGACACCGAGTGGCGTTGGTGTTGGCGGAGCATAGACCTCCAGTGCATCAATATCGATTATGCTTCCCGCCGCTCCTCCTTCGTGGTGGATCTCGATCAAGTGTACCCCGCTCGACAAACCTGTTCGCTGGTACACTGTCTGCCAACTCAGACTGCTCGTGTTGGCATAAATGTCCGCCACCTTCGCTCCGTCGACATAGACACCCAGGACTCCCCGATTCTGATTCCTCGTGTACCTCAACCGGAACGCAGTGCCATTGATGTATATCCGAGCTGTCGCATTCAGATCTGAGCTCATGCTTAGAGTCCCATTGTATGGCCCCGCCATACCTGAGCTGGACGCCCAGGCGCCACCATACACCCAGTTACTATTGCTATCATCATAGATACCAACACCGACCGGAGCGGCTGTATTAACTTCAAGCGACCAGCCATTGATGATCCCCCCGGAGTCACTGCTCGTATCATCGACGACGTAGAGGCTCCAGACCCCATTGGGATTGGTCCCGATGAATGGGGCAAAACTGGCGGTATAAGGACCCGCTGGCGCCGGTGAAGAGAACGAGTCCGTTGCGGTGACTCCAGCGTCATTGGCCTCAATATTGGTGGGAAGGTAGGTGCCACTCGAGATTGCCGTCCGATCGGGGAGAGAGGCTGTCGCGGCAGAGTCAAAAGTGAGAGTGACATTTGAAATGTCCGTATCCCCACCGACATCAGACATGAGGATCGTCCTCGCCCCGGTTGGGCCAACCAGCAGGATATCTATATCATCCGGCCAGGTATGGTTCATCGCATTGAGCCGGACGCGAACCCGCGTGGTTATCACACCAAGTCCACTGATCGTCACATTGGAGGGGTAAGGATTGGCCACACCAACGGAGGGGATGGTAATTGCCGTAGTGTTCCCCGGCACAACCTCCTCCGACACGATGGTGCCGGTCGCGGATGACGGGGAGCCCATTAGGTAGCCGGAACCGCTGGCGATGCCCACGATGACCGTCTCATTAGCGTTCTCAGCCAGCGCATCGGCAATTGGATCGACCGTCAGCTGGGTGGTCGTCGCCCCGGCAGCAAATGTTGCCGTACCAGTGCGGGTAGAGGAATTGAAGGTCGCATTAGTTCCAGTGACACTATAGTCAGCCGGACTGCCAGAAATTGCGGCGGCGTCAGCGGTGCCACCTGTCGTGAAGTTGACGGTCAGCGCCGATGAGAGGTTATTGCTGGTTCTGGTCAGGGTATAAACGAGGTTGGTCGCGCCATCTTCCTGGACCGAGGAGGGGCTGACCGCCATACTGACCGAGGGAAGGTTGACCCCTCCGAGAGCTGAATAGGCATTGACGATGCCGGGACCGCAGATCGAAGTATTGCACGAGCTGCCGGATGGAAAGGCGGTCGCCGAAGCCTGCAAGGTTGACACTACCTGGGCCGGGGTAAGGCCAGAGTTCATGGAGAAGAGAAGGGCGACGACGCCGGCGACGTGTGGGGTTGCCATGCTGGTGCCGGAGTAAGGGGCATAGGACTCACCGGCCGGGCTGGTCGATCCGGCATTGACCGTCGACCAGATGCTGCTGCCAGGGGCGCTGATTTCGACCGTCGACCCAAAATTGCTGAAACTCGACCGGTCACCGGTACTGGTAGTTGAGGCGACCGTGATCACCCCAGCGCAGCTGGCTGGTGACGCGCCGGCCGCATCAACGCTGCTGTTGCCAGCCGCGACGACGACGACGGCGCCGGCAGCGACGACGGCGTTGACGGCGGTCTGGAAAGTGCTGCCGGAAGTGCAGACGCCGGATCCACCCAGACTGAGGTTGAGAACCTTAGCTGGGTTGGGATTATTGGGTACACCGGTGACGGCGAGTCCGGCGGCCCAGCGCATGCCATCGGCGATATCCGAAGTGTATCCCCCAACCTTGCCGAGGACGCGGATCGGCAGAATGCGTGCATTCATGGCCACGCCAACCACACCCGTGGAGTTGTTGCCTATTCCGGCGATGGTTCCGGCGACGTGAGTCCCATGCCAGGAGCTGCCACTGCTCGATCCGGTAAAACCGCAGTCGCCGTTATTGAACCAGTCGCCAGGATCACTGGCGTCGGCATCCCGACCCGTACCATCATTGGCGTTGCAGGGATCAGAGATGAAGTCATACCCGGGAAGAACATTGGCGTTGAGATCAGAGTGGCTGGCGATGCCGGTGTCGATCACCGCGACGACGACGCTAGGTGAGCCGGTGGTCAGATCCCAGGCGGCAGGCGCGTTGACACCATACGTTCCATTGAGCCCCCATAAACTGTTGCTTGTATAGTAGGGGTCGTTGGTATTCAGCGTATGTTGGATGCGACGGTCCGGTTCAGCCAGTTCGACTTCGGGCATCTTTTTGAAGAGATCAGTGATCTTCTCGACATCGCTGAGTTTCAGCTCCGCCGGAAGAGCCAGGACGTGCGAATCGTTCGACATTTGGCGCCGGTAGTTGAGGCGCATGCCGATAGATACTCCGAGACGGGTCAGCTGATCGAGACTCTGGGCGCGGGTGAAGGCGACCGACTCGCGCCGATATTTGATGATCAACTGGTTGGTCGTGGTCTCGGAGCTGGTCTGCTGGAAGGGCATCTGCATTGGCAGCGGAGGCGGCGGGACGATATTTGCCGCAGCGGCCGAGATGAGCGGATCTCCCGAGGTCAGTTCCCAATCGATCGTCGCGTTCGTGGTCCAGGCTCCGGCAAAGAGGGAGACGGCTAACGCCGGATCAGAAAAGTTCGGCGTTGAATTGACCTGGTTCGCGAGCTGGGTCCGGGCGACAAAACGCTCTGGCGCCGGATGGGCAATCCAGCGCGCACTGCTCCCCGCCTCATTGGCACTGACTCCGATCAACCTGCCCATCAACACGACCATGACCATGATCAAACCGAAGATCACCCACGGCATACTTCTTCTAATTAAACTACTGAACAATTGTGTGTCTCCCTTGATACTGCAC
>JBEAVZ010000381.1:0-4965 GCA_041160645.1 Acidobacteriota bacterium | reverse complement strand
TTCGTTCAGGTCAAGAACCGACTGATCGCCCTGACCAATGCGCGGACAATGGGTGGCAAGGGAGCGGTCGGAGCGAGTGAGGCCGATTCGAAGCGACCGACCCTCAAGCGCCGTCAGCCGGCGCCAGGTGAGGGGGCAGAGAGTGGAGGAGAGGCCACCGGAACGACTGAGAGCGCGCCGGACCGGCCGACACTGCGTCGCAAGGAGACTCCGCCAGTCGCGAACCCGGGGGCGTCTCCGGCTGAAGGGACAGGCTCAGGATCAAGCTCGAGTTCAAAGCCGCCCGGAAACTAGTTTTCGCAGGGTCAGGTCAGATCAAAAGGGCCGTAAATAAGCCGGACATTAAGTTTGTCGGCTTATTTACGGCCCTTCGCTTTTGACCACCCTCGGGGCTTATTGTTGATTACCAGGCGGGACTTCAGCTGGTGAGGCCGCCAAGGATCTGCTCGAGTTGGGGATGGAGATCACCTCCGCCCTGTGCAAAGTCAGGTCGCCCGCCTCCGCGTCCACCCAGCCTTTCGACGGCCTGCTTCATGAGCCGGTTGACATCGATCTCCAGATCAGCGGACCGCGCAAAGACAAGGCGGGCCATCCCCTCCTGACGGGTGGCGAGAAGGGCGAGGACCCGCTCGCCGGCCACCAGATGGTGGATGAGCAGCTTGATCTCGTCAAAATCACGGTCGTCAAATATCCTCACCACCTGTCGATAACCGGATGGGCCCAGCGGGAGCGCCGCGAGAAGGCGGTGCGCCTCGATCTCCGCAACCAACTGATTCAGTTCACGATTACGGCGGAGAAGTCGTTTCGACTCTTCCTGTTGCCGCTCGAGAACCCCGACGATCTCTTCGCGGGGGACGGTAAAGCGCCGGGCCAGTCCCTCGGTAAGCTCATTGGCGATGCGGTAATCGGCGAGCGCCCGCTGACCGGCTAAAAAGTGGAGGCGGACCATTCGCTTAGCCCGCTCCCACGATTTGATGGCGATCAAACCAACCTCACCGGTGTGGCTGGCGTGAGTCCCGCCACACGGGGACCAGTCAAAATCGGCAATCTCAATCACCCTGATGCAGTCGGTGATGAAACTCTCCTTGCGCAGAGGGAGCTGCGCCGCCTCGGCCGGAGTGACCTCGTGGACGCGCAGCGGGCGATTGTCAAAGACAATGCGATTGGCCAGCTCTTCCGCCTGACGGATCGAGTCAGGCAGATCGGCGGCGTCGCCATCCAGAGTCAGGTCGATCTCGGTCGAGCGGTCAGTGATGCGAAAACCAGCCGTCTCCGCTCCGAAGAGCTGGAAGAAGGCCTGGGAGAGAATATGCTGTCCGGTGTGCTGCTGCATCATCTCCCGGCGCCGTCGCCAGTCGACCTCTCCGCCGAGCCGGTCGCCGATCTTCAGGGCGTCGTTTCCGGGCAAGGTGGCGTCGATCCAGTGGAGAATCTGGTCCTGATCATCGATGGTCACCTCGACGATCTCGAACGGGCCGAGCCGACCAGTATCGCAGGGCTGCCCTCCACCAGTGGGGTAGAAGGCAGTCTGGTCGAGGATCATCGCCGTGCGGCCATCGATGGTCTGGTGGCCGAGCAGCGTCGCTTCGAATGTCGCGAGGTGGGAATCCTCCCAGTAGAGCTTCCTGGTCATCAGAATGAATCCTGAGTCAATCGCCCATCAACCATCCGCCAGATGCCCGTCGGATTGCTGTTCTGAAGTTCGACCGGCAGTGCCTGGTCAGGAAAACCCTGGTAACAGACCTGGCGCGTGAAGCGGAAGATCGCCCGGGTCCCAACCGAGGTGCTGCGGCCATCGGAGGTCGAGGGCCAAGGGCCGCCGTGAACCATCGCGTGACAGACCTCAACCCCGGTCGGAAAGCCATTGAAGACAAGGCGACCGGCACGGGACTCGAGGTAGTGCGGCAGCTCGGCAAAGTCTTGCAGATCGGCGCTGCTGGCATGGAGGCTGGCGGTCAGCTGGCCTTCGAGGGCGCGGGTAAGACTGAGCAGCTCTTCTTTGGTGGACCAGGTGATGACCAGAGCGGCCGGGCCAAAGACCTCTTCCTGGAGTTCCGGATTGGCGAGGAAGCTGGCGGCAGAGGTCTGGTAGAGGGCGGCGACCGTCTGACAGCCTGGTCCAGAGGGCGTCGTCGGACGGGCCAGCGTCTCCACGGAAGGAGTCTGGTCAAGTCTGGCCGTCCCGGCACGGTAAGCCCGCTCGATGCCGGCATTGAGGAGCGTGAAGACCTGCGCTCCGCCCATCAATTGGGCCAGCCTGGCGATGAAGGCCTGACCAGCCTGATCGTCCCGGAGAAGAACCAGGCCTGGTTTGGTGCAGAATTGGCCAGCGCCGAGGGTGATCGAGCCGTGGAGCCCGGTGGCGATCGACTCGCCCCGTTCCTGCATTGCGCCAGGCAGAACAAGGAGTGGGTTGACGCTGCTCATCTCCGCATAGAAGGGTATGGGATCGGGACGTTTGGCCGCCAGAGCCGCAAGCGCCTGGCCTCCCCCCCGGGATCCGGTGAAGCCGGCGGCTTTGACCAGCGGATGGCGGACCAGCTGCTCACCCAGCTCGTTGCCCGTCCCGTGAAGAAGCGCGAAGGTTCCGGCGGGGAGTCCGCACTCGCGCACGGCCTGGGAGATCGCCTGCCCGACCAGTTCCGACGTGCCGGGATGGGCAGGATGGGCCTTGGCGATGACCGGACAGCCGGCGGCGAAAGCTGATGCGGTATCGCCTCCGGCCACCGAAAAAGCGAGGGGAAAGTTGCTCGCGCCAAAGACAACGACTGGTCCGAGTGGACGAAGCATCGAGCGAACATCGGGCTTGGGAACCGGCTGCCGCTGTGGATCGGCGCGGTCGATTCGGGCATCAACCCAGCTCCCCTCCTCGATGAGGGTCGCAAACATCCGCAACTGGCCGCAGGTGCGGCCCGTCTCGCCCTGAATACGGGCGACCGGCAGCCCCGTCTCCGCCACGGCACGATTGGTCAGCAGATCGCCCATCGATTCGATCCGACTGGCGATCGTCCGCAGAAACAGTCCACGTTCGCGCCCCGTCAGTCGACGGAATGATTCGAAGGCCGCCGCGGCAAGCCTTACCGCCTCTTCGACCTCCGGCTGACTGGCCGGATAGAATGCCGGCTCGAGAGTCTCACCAGTCTGCGGGTTGACCCCTCTGAACGGCAATCCCTGCTCATCCCCGAGTGAATTGCCAATGATCGATCTGCCTGTGATCTCCACGCTGTGCCTCCTCTTTTCAAGACCTGTTTGTTAGTGCCGCCAGTGACTCACGGATCAACCGCAGTGTGGCCTCACGCTCCGTGCCTGCCAGCTCCATCCGTGGCAAACGGACCCGCTCATTGCCCATGCCCACCTCCTGCTGAACCAGCTTGATCAGCTGGACAAACTTGGGCACCGTGTCGAGCCGCAGGAGCGGCAGGAAACGCCGGTAGAGATCGAAGGCCTTCTCCATCTCGCCGATCATGGCATAGTTGAAGAGATCGACCGATTCACCGGGGAGAGCGTTGACCAGCCCCGCCACCCAGCCGACTGCCCCAACCGCGATCCCCTCGACGATCGCATCATCGACCCCGACAAACAGGGCGAGCCGGTCGCCGATCAGTGAACGAATCGCCGTGACCCGCCGGATATCGGTGCTCGACTCTTTGACCGCCGCAAAGTTCTCGTGCTCGTTGGCCAGCTCCTCGATCTGCTCCGGGAGAAAATCGGTCCCGTAGGCGACCGGGTTGTTGTAGAGCATACACGGCAGACTGGTTGCCCGGAAGACCTCCGCGACGTGGGTCTTCATCTCACGCCAGTCGCCTTTATAGACGTAGGGTGGCAGGACCATCAGCCCGGCACAACCCTTGTGAGCGGCCATTTCCGCCATGGCTACCGCTTCAGCAGTGCTGAGCGAAGAGATCGCCGCTACGACTGGCGCCCGATCATCAACGGCCCGGACGATCGTCTTCCAGAGCTGGCCACGCTCATCGAAGGTCATTGTGTTGCCTTCGCCAAGCGATCCCGGCGTCACGATGCCACGGCAACCGTGATCGACCATCCAGCGGGCGTGACGGGCGACAAAATCGTAATCGATCTCGAGCGACTCGGTAAATGCTGTCGTCATTGCGGGCATGACACCCTTCCATTCCATACTCATTCCAGTCTCCAATCTTGATTTGATGGTGGTTCGACGGCTTGGCCTGTCGCGAGAAGATTCTCGAGACGCGTCGCGAGGACGGGGGGACGGATCGATTCGTGCCGCCAGCCGAGAAGCGTTTCGACCGCCGGTCCGCAGATGCGGCCCTGACAGGGGCCCATCCCGCAGCGAGTCTGAAGTTTTGCCGCACGCCAGGACTGGTGCCGGCGCAGGGCGCCCAAGGATACATCCTCGCACCGACAGACGATCGTCCGGTCCGATGGCAGCTCACGGAGCACCTCGGTCGGGGCAAAGGTCGATTCAAGAAGATCGGCAAAACGTAGCGCCCGATCCCTTCGCCCCAACAGTCGGCGCGCGGCCGCCTGATTTCCGGAGGCGACATAACCGGCGATTCGCCCCTCGAGAAGCGAGAGGTCGAGCCCCCCGACCCCGGTCGCCTCGCCAGCACAGAGAATGTTGGGGACGGAGGTCTGCTGGTGCTTGTCGACCGCGACGCGTCCCGCGTCGAGACGACAATTGAGCAGACTGGGCAGCTCGAGATTGGGGACGAGGTGAAAACTACACGCCAGGTAGTCGCAATCGACCTGCCAGATCTTCGCCCCCTGCTGCAGGATGACTCGTTTGACCTGCTCCTGACCATCCGCGGCGACCGGATAGCAGTCGGTCAGGTAGGGGATACCGGCCAATTGCCGCTTGAGGCGGATCGCCTGCCCGAGGCGCGCCGGACTGGAGAGGAGGGAGAGACCAAATCTGATCAGGCGGCGGCGGGGAGCCTGCTCGGCAATCGCCAGAACGGTGGCCCCTCTCTCACGCAGGTAAGCGGC
>JBEAVZ010000353.1:0-4354 GCA_041160645.1 Acidobacteriota bacterium | reverse complement strand
CTCGCTGAAGGTCCGCCCCGCCAGCTCTTCCGGAATTCGTGCCGTCAGCCCCTGCCTGATCCCTCCCACCCCGGGATTGACCAGGTAATGGATCTGGTCATCATCGCCGATCAGATACTTTCCGGCTGGAATGACCGTCTTCCCATCATTGATCCGGATCTCGACCGGAAACTGGGCGTAACGATAGCTCTTGCCATCCGGCGCCGCTGGCGCGTCGGTGTAGGTTCCCTTAATCGACCCGACATCGACCGTGTATCCCGGATAATAGACCGGGAGAATGTTGATTGCCGCGCGGTTGAGAAAGTCGAGCGTCCATCCGATGACCAGCGCGGAGGTGAGGGCGCCGATGAGAAGTCCCATCTGCTGCCATTTTGGCGTCGCCCCAACCAGGAAACCGGTCTTCAGATCCTGGGAGGTGTTGCCGGCATTGGCCGCGGCGACACAGACGATCGCGCCGACCGTCAGGGCGATAACCCGCTCGCCCGCGCCCATACGCCCGAGAACCAGAAAGATCAGTGAAGTGAAGAGCAGAGTCGCGATGGTCATTCCCGAGATCGGATTGGAGGTCGAGCCGATCTGACCACAGATACGGGAAGAGACGGTCACAAAAAAGAATCCAAAGACCAGAATCAGAAGCGAGGAGATCCAGTCGACCTCGAGCTGCGGGATCAGGGTGATGGCCACCAGCAGCACGATCACGCCGACCACGGCCACCGGGATGGGGATGTCCCGCTCGGTTCGCTCGACACTGGCTTTGCCACCGCCGCTAAAGTCTCGTACTCCCGCTTTGAAAGCCTGGATGATCGTCGGCAGCGAGCGGAGCAGACTGATTATTCCTCCCGCCGCCACTGCCCCGGCTGCGATGTAGCGGACGTACCGATCGAAGACCAGGCTCGCGCTCATGTTCTTGATCAGCTCACCCGGCGGAGCAGGGAAGATGTTGGTCGTCAGCCCCGCACCAAAGAACTTGATGAGCGGAGTCAGCACCAGTGCGGCAATCACGCCTCCACCCTAGCATGTATGACGCGACGCGCGGCCCAATGATATAGCCGACGCCCAGCAGCTCCGGGGAGATCTCCGCCGCGACCCGGGCTCCTTGGAAATTGGTGAGAATCTTGGCCGGAATCTCTTTCCAGAACTTGAAGCCGGACATGAGAAACTTGTAGACCAATCCAACACCGAATCCAAGGAAGACCGTCTTCGCATCGCTGCCACCCTTTTCACCGACGATGAGCACTTCGGCGCAGGCGGTGCCTTCCGGATAGGGAAGGTTGCCGTGCTCCTTGACGATCAGTGAGCGGCGCAGCGGAATCATGAGCAGGACTCCGAGCAAGCCTCCGGCCGCGGCAATCAGCGAGGTGCGGGTAATGTCGAGATCGAGCCCCAGAATCAATAGCGCCGGAATGGTGAAGACGATCCCCGCGGCGATCGACTCAGCCGCGGAGCCGGTTGTCTGGACGATATTGTTCTCGAGAATCGTGGCCCGGCCCAGCAGGCGCAGCACCGTAATCGACAACACGGCGATGGGAATCGAGGCGCTCACGGTCAGTCCGACCTTCAGTCCAAGGTAGACCGTCGAAGCGCCAAAGATGATCCCGAACAGGGCTCCGAGGATCACCGCCCGTGGCGAGAACTCCGCCAGGATCGAGGTCGATGGAACATAAGGTTTGTGAACCTCGGGAGCTTTACCCACTTCTGCGGCCATGGCACTTCCTCCTCTATGGTTATGTGTTTGTATGCTTGGCTCTGTGTTTGGCTGTAGTTTGCTCAGAGCTTGGCAGATTACTGATCGTCTCCTTGAGCAACGTCAGCGTTCATTGCTCGAGGCCATCTCGATGCTGCCTGACTATTCATTACTGATCAACGGCTTATCTGCTGCCCGGTGAACCTATCCGGGCGATTTCGGGCGGTGGGTGGAGAGGATCTCTTCGGCGCGGTCGATTGCCTCGAGCATTCGCGACAAATTGTCCACTCCTGCTGATGGTGCTGCGGATGGCAGATCATCCTCGATGTAGTCAAGCACACAGACCGTGCATCCGGTTCCACAGCACTGGGCGGCGAGTTGATCCGTGCGACACGGAGTGGCCGGAAGATTGGCAATGTCGGCATTGGCCGACGTTTCCGGCCCCACGCGCGCCACCGGTTCCACGCTGTCAAGTACGCAGACGGCACACCCGCTGCCGCAGCACTCAGGCATCTCTTCACTCGGCATCAACTCCAACCTCCGCCACGAAATATAGTTAATCGGGGCGCATCCGTCAACAATTGGCCACTTTCACGATCACGCCCGTCGAGCCGAATGATGGCCCGCGCGTTCCATTCAGTCGAGCCGGAAAGTGAAGATCGCCGACTGTGCCGCAATCGCCACATACTGGCGGCCGTCAACGGCATAAGAGATTGGAGAGGCGACAATCGGCGCCCCCGTGTAGTAGTGCCAGAGATAGGCGCCCGTCCGCTGATTCAGCGCGATCAGGTGGCCATCGTTGGAAGATGCAAAGGCCACCCCACCGGCCGTCGCAACCACCCCGGTCGAGGAGGCGCCGGTATGAATGGGAAAACTCCATTTGACCTTCCCGGTCAGCGCTTCGATCGCCCGAATGAAGCCTGGCGCCCGGCCCGGATCGACCTCCACGCCCCCGCCGGTATATCCCTGACCCGGCACCGGACTCTTGGTCACACTGGTGTAGGTCGCACACGTTTCACGAACCGAGACGAGCAACTGTCCGTTGCGTGAATCGTACGATGGCGAGCCCCAATTGGCCGCACCGGCCGCATCGGGACAGACCCGGTTGCCGGCGGGAGTTGGGGCGGTATTGGGCAGGATGATCGGACGTCCACGGGCGTCGAGCCCCCGTGCCCAGGTCTGTTTCGCAAAGGCTTGTCCGGTGATAAATTCGCCCGTCTCGCGATCGAGGACATAGTAGAAGGCGTTCCGCTGGGCGGTCACGAGGAGCCGGCGTCGCTTTCCATTGATCTGGCCGTCGATCAGCACCGGGGTCTCATTGGCATCCCAGTCGTGCACGTCGTGGGGAGTGAACTGGAACCACCACTTCATCCGTCCCGTCGCCTCATCCAGCGCGACGACGGAGCAGGAGTAGAGATTGTCTCCGCCGCGAACCGTGCCGTCGTAGTCGGGGCCGGGATTTCCAGTCATCCAGTAGATGGTGCGGAGTTCACTGTCATAGGTTCCGGTCATCCAGGTCGGGGCTCCGCCATAATCGGCCGCACTGGCCGGAATCCAGGTCTGGCGGTTGGGATCGCCGGGTTCAGGGATCGTTCGCGTTCGCCAGAGCTTGCGACCTGTCGCGGCATCGAAAGCGTCAATGAATCCTGTCAGCGCACACTCCCCGGCCGTCACTCCGACGATAATCTTCCCGTCGATGGCCAGTGGCGCATGAGTATTGGAGATCCCCAGGCGATAGTCGTCCTGGACCACATCCCAGATAATATTGCCGCTCCGGGCATCGAGGGCGATCAGATGCATATCGAGAGTGGCCAGGTAGAGTCGGTCACCCAGGATCGCCAGACCGCGGTTGGTCATGACCGTGCAATGGCTGGCCACCGCCGGCAGACGTCGGGTATACCTCCAGATCACCTGTCCGGTCCGCGCATCGAGGGCGGTCACATTGTTCAGCGGGCCGGTGACAAACATCATTCCATCGACCACCAGCGGGGTGGTCTCGATCGTTGTCCCTCCCAGCTGAGCTGTCCACGCGGCGTGTAATCGACCAATGTTGGCGGGGGTGATCTGCTGCAAACCCGAATAGTGGTGGCCCCGCAGATCTCCCCAGTAGGTCAGCCAGTTCTGCGGCTCTGCAGGCGCCTTCCTCAATCTGTCGAAGCTGACATTGAATCCGGCCGCCGGTCTCCAGGCCGGATCCGGTTCATACCGCTGTTCGCTACGCAGGAGAAAGGCCAGCAGGTCGGCCTGCTCTTTCCCGCCCAATGCGCCCAATTGCGGATGGGGCAGCGTATACTCAGTGGCGCGGACCACGCGCTTGTCGAGAAGATGCCAGCGTCGCTGCTGATCCAGCAGGCGCAGGTTGAATGTATCCTCCCCCTTGACGAGCCCGTCCAACATCTGGCCCGCCGCGAGGCGCACCCGCGCCATCCGGATGGGATTCGCCATCTGTCGGGTGATTCGGCCGACGTCACTCCGACTGCGCAAGTCGGTCAGATCGGAGGCCCGGATATCGCCACGCCCTCCAAACATGTGGCACTCGGCGCACCTGGCCGTATTGAAGAAGAGGCGCCGTCCCGCCTCCACCTCCCCGGTCAGGGCTGAATCACTGCTCTGTCTGCTCAGGGATCGCAGAAAACTGACAATCCGCCCCGCCTCGACCTCAGAGAGCGG
>JBEAVZ010000349.1:0-4135 GCA_041160645.1 Acidobacteriota bacterium | reverse complement strand
ATATATATCCGCTCCTTCGCGGGCCTGCGGGTAATCGGTCAACACTTGCGCCCAGCCTTTTCCTCCGACAACCAGACCGTAGAGAGTATAGGAGAAATTAGAGAAGACCCGTCCGCCTGGTTCACTGATCAGTCTTCCCACCAGAATATTGCTGGCCAGCCCGCTGAGGGTGACACCGATTCCCAGGGTTAGAAATTTAAGGTTGATTTTACTGTCATTTTTGAAGATGACCGCCCCAGCGACAACAATGAAGGGAATAATGAAGAAAGCCCCGGCGCGGGCGCACAGTGCCAGTGTCAGACAAAAAATGCCGCACAACATGAGGGGGACAGATGATCGCCTGACCGCCGTATAAATGATCGCCACGCTTGTATTGCCGAGGGCCAGTCCCAGATTTTCGGTCAACGTGGTGCCCATGCCGCCAAGGCTCCCGCCTTCACTAGTGTATTTATAAAAGAGGAGCGAGAGAATCGTGACGATCGCCGCTGCTAACGGGCCGTGTACGAGATTGACCTGGTGGGCGAGAAAGAATGTGGCGAGGGCGTTCAGGAGAACGAGGAGGATTATGCAGACCGCCAGGTTGGAGCCGGTGAACTTCAGGAGTGTTGCGAGAAGACCCGTGAAGAGTGGGCGGCGCGCTGACCAACCAAGTGGTAATCCATCAAGCAGCCCCTGCGCATCGATATAGTAGCTATTGGCGTCAGACCAGGGGAGCAGCCCGCCAATCGCCGTTCCGGGCAGAAAAACGCTATGATCGCGGATGGCCATCAACGCCAGCAGAAAGATCGAGAGCGTTGTGGTGAGAGTGATCGCTGTCCCAATCCATCCGCGCATCCAGAAACCGCATACCAGCAGACTTCCGTACAGGAAGACATACTCAAGATGAGATGTCGAAAATTTGGCGAGAAATGATGGCGGGAGGTCGGCGTTGAGCAGAAAGAGGGCCGTCGCCAGCTGGAGCAGACCAATCCCGGATGCGGCGATAAAGGCCGGCCAGCCCTTGCGTTGGCCAAAGTCATTGATTCTCATAAAGTGATCGGAGATGCTTTGCCCCATAGTCTGCGTGAGGTCCATTATGAGAGACCAATGATTGTTGGCTGATTCCCCCTGATGCAGAGAGAGTGCGCGCTCGCGTGGTGATGGTGATCCTGGTGCGCTACGGTAATGGACAAAACTCAGTAGACAACCAATCTTCTTCCATTGTATTTAAAATATGCATGGACGATATCCACGCAAGGCGCGCCTGCCGAGCCAAATAAGCGGAAATAGTAATACTTTACGACCAGTTTTTCTATTGGAAAATCACACATTTGGCTCGAGTCGTCCCTCAATAGCGCCGAGCGCCAGATGAGCGCCAGATGAGCACCAGATGCGTAGCTGATGGGTAATTGATTAGCGGCCTGGGGTAACTTTTTTTCGTCTGGACAGATGCGTCTTTGGGCGCAGATAATGGAGGATGGTTTGAGCGCCGGCGAGGCTGGTCAACCGGACTGGCCGATCGGCGACGCTCGCGAATCAGCGCATCTTATCTGAAATTGAATGCCCACCGGTGCGCATTTTGAGAATCTGTGAATTCTGATTGTCGCAACCTGGCCCCGCCGGGATGGAGCCGCGCCAGTTGCGTGCGGCTGGCGAATGGTGGTCAGACCCCATTCGGCCCGGTTGGCGAGGTCGACTGAACCGATTGGGTCAGGAGAGGGCTGTTGTTAAACTGGAGGTAGAAGGATGGCGGAGAAATCATGGTACTCCCACCCCACCGCAATAGTGGATGAACCGGCAGAGATCGGGGCGGGGACAAAAATCTGGCATTTTTGCCACGTCTCGGCCGGGGCGCGGCTCGGAGCCGGATGCATTCTTGGCCAGAACGTCTTCGTGGCGGCCGATGTCGTGATTGGCCGCAATGTCAAGATTCAGAACAATGTCTCAGTCTACACCGGGGTCGAGCTGGAGGATGATGTCTTCTGTGGGCCTTCCTGTGTCTTCACCAACGTTGTCAATCCACGGTCACAGATCAACCGGCGCCATCTCTATACCCGGACTTTGGTGAGGAGAGGGGCGAGCATTGGAGCTAATGCGACGATCGTCTGTGGGGCGACGATCGGGCGGTATGCGCTGATCGGGGCAGGAGCGGTTGTCCGGGGCGATGTTCCCGATTATGGCTTGATGCTTGGTGTTCCGGCCCGGCGAAGAGGTTGGGTGAGTCGGCACGGCCATCGATTGGCCAGTCCCGATTCAGATGGGATCATGATCTGTCCGGAGAGTGGCTGGCGCTACCGTGAGGTGGAGCCCGGTCTGCTCCGCTGCCTCGACTGGGACGAGGAGCGGCCTTTAGACGGAGCTTAATCGCTGGATTGTTCTCGGCTATCATTAAAGTTTTCACTTTAGCTGCCTAACTGGTGATCAGCGACCACTTTCAACCAATGATATTTTGATCAAGAGAGCAAGAGGGGGGCGACAATGTCAGAACAAAGTCAGACGTTTAGGAGTTTTAAAGATAAGTGGGAGCAGAATCAGACACTTGCCTTCGCGGAGACGTTGCGCGAAGGCTCAGATATCTTCAATTGGATCCTGAAACGGAACGGGTTGGAGACTGTAGAGCTCTTTTCACAATGGCTAACCGGAAGGAAACGCATTCTCGACGCCGGGTGCGGAAATGGGCGTGTCACGGCGCTGCTCGATCGTTACGCCCCAGAGTCGGCACAGATTGTCGGGGTCGATCTGACTGCCGCACACGTTGCCCGCGAGAATATGGCGGACAATCCGCGTACAGAATTCCATCCGGGAGATCTGCTTGGAGACCTGACAGAGTTGGGGCAGTTTGATCTCATATACTGTCAAGAGGTGCTCCATCATACACTTGATCCTAAACGGGCATTTCTTAATTTGACCAGTCTGCTCACCGATGGTGGCGAGATTGCAATCTATGTGTATAAGATAAAGGCGCCCTTACGCGAGTATGCAGACGATATGATCAGAAGGGCCATCTCACCAATGCCCTATGAACAAGCCATCGAAGAGATGAAGCAGATCACCGAGCTTGGCCGGATTCTTTCCGAGCTAAATCTCAAAGTAAGAATACCCGAAGTCCGTTTGCTTGATATCGAGGCGGGTGAATACGATCTGCAAAGATTTATCTATAATTTTTTCTTGAAGTGTTTTTGGAATCCTGAGATGAGTGAAGCCGAGAATGTGGCCATAAACTATGACTGGTATCACCCACAGCTCTGTTCGCGACATACCATTGAAGAAGTTGAGGGCTGGTTCAACGAGGCTGGTTTGACGATTATTCACTCTCTGACCGATCCGTATGGAATCACAGTTCGTGGAATTCGGAAATCTTAGTCGCAAGTTGGACTGATCGGCAGATCGGTTCGTTCTGTAATTTGGAACCGCTTTAATCTGAAGATATCAGATAGATCGAATTTGAATGTGTGGCATTGCTGGTATAGTCAGACTTGCTGAAAATGGGGTCAATAAGGAGTCGCTGCGTGCCATGAATCGTGTCATGGCCCATCGTGGACCTGATGGCGATGGGCTCTGGGCCGATGCGCGGGTTGGGTTGGCCCATCTGCGGCTGGCGATCATCGATCTCTCCTCCGGAGATCAGCCAATGGTCGATGAGACTGGTTCGCTGGTCGTTGTCTTCAATGGCGAGATCTACAACTTTCAGGATCTGCGGGCCGAGCTGCGTCGGTGCGGTCGCGTCTTCAGAACCAACAGCGACACGGAGGTTCTGCTCCACGGCTACCGTGAGTGGGGGCGGAAGCTGGTCGACCGGCTCAATGGCATGTTCGCGTTTGCGATCTATGATAGTCAGCAGGGCCAGGTCTTCATCGCCCGGGATCGGCTCGGGGTCAAACCTCTCTACTATTTCGAGGATGGTCACCATTTCGCTTTTGCGAGTGAGCTGGGCGGGTTGATGGCCAGCGGACTCGTCCCGCGTCAGATCGACGAGGAGGCGCTCGATCTCTATCTCCATTATCAGTATATTCCGCCGCCGTACACGATCTATCGGCAGGCCCGGAAGCTGGAGCCGGGGGCCTGGCTGGCGATCGATCTCGAGCGGGGGCAGACAACCCGGTCCACCTACTGGGATATTCAGACCAGCCGCGAGGTCGATGAGAGTCGTTCTTTC
>JBEAVZ010000318.1:0-2812 GCA_041160645.1 Acidobacteriota bacterium | reverse complement strand
GTGTAGGCCGGCGCCGGCCGCACCGTGACCTGGACGGGGGAGTTTGAGTGGAGTCCTACCCCCTCTATCGTAAAACTCTGACCGATCGTTGTCTGTTTATCTGCCATAAGCTTCCTTAATCGATTTGATGAAGCTGCAGATGATGCAAGGACTGTTCCAGAGAGATGGAAGAGGGTGGTGGTTGTAAGGCTAGCTTTATCAATAGTTAGGTGGGGCGTTTGGCCAGAGGGTGGTTCTTCAGTGGAGCTTTCGCCACAATCCTGACCTTCCTTGTGGCATTAATAAGAAAATGGCGGGCTGATTGGTCAGCCCGCCACAGGTGTGTGTCCAGAACGTCCTCAACTCAATTTGATGGCGTTCGGTTTTCCGGATGGCCGACATGCCTGGTGCGGTCTCTGTGCCGGAAGATGGTCGTCTCAACCAGGTAAAGTATCGGGGCGAAGATTTATTGCTTCAAGCGAATTAGCTGTAAATTTACGGTAAATCGTCTGTGTGCTGGGAGGGATCGGTGCTGAGACGGCGCGGATGAAGATTGAGGATCAAGAGCCAGGCCGGTTGGTCGGGTCGTGAACGCCCCACCTCTTACTTTCCGGAGACCCGATAGCTGACGATCTGGAAGGAGCGGGGCGAACCCTGCAGTTTCTCGGTCTCGAGGAGGATCTCGAATGGCGGCGGAGCCGGCTCACCTTGCGGCGCCGGTTCATAACCAATCTGCTCAAACAACCTTGAGAGGTGCTCCTCAGAGCTGACAAACTCGCCAGCCGCCTCGGTGGAGACGGCGTTGTCCCCCGCGAGGATGAGGATATGGCCGGCATTATTCGGATTGGGCAGAAAGGCGACCACCGCATAGCCCCGTCCATCGAGCGGGTTATAGACCGGCTCTTCACCCGCCCGGGGCGTCCGGTTGATGATTACCGGGTTGCGCTGACCGTCGGGGTAGTGAAAAGTGAAATTCATCTGGGGTTCGACCAGTTCGACCCACGGATTGGATCTTTTGCTGCCGAGGAGGATGACATTGTTGCTCTTGAACGACCGCATGCGGTATTCACGGGCAATGGTCAGCGCGGGCGGTCGGACGTCGGGCCAGACATCGGTGTGGACGATGCGGAGGATCTTTCCAAGCAGTTCGACATCGGTAAAGCTGGTGTAGCGGCGGGCGACGATCGCAAGGATCTGTTTTCGTTCATTCTCGGGGAGCGTGGCCGGAAGGGCCTCGGCAAACCGGCGCTGCAGCACCTCGTCGAGGTGCAACGTGCGGCCCGCCTGATCCTGAAGGATCGTCAGGGTTGAATCGGCAAGAACCAGATCGCTCGGTCGCTCCTGGTTGAACATGGCTCCCCAGAGAGAGCTGACGGCCGGGCCGCGCGAAGGAAGAGAGGCGTCGATCGGCCCGCCCGCCGACACCGGTCCAGCCTGCCGTCTCCAGAGCCAGATCGAGAGGGTCGCAAAGAAGATGGTCGTCAACAGCAGAAGCAGGGGCAGCCAGGGAAGCCGGGCGACTCTCGTCGCCGGCGCGAGCCTGGCCTGCTGGTTCATTCGTTCAACAAAGACCGGCAGGTAGGCCCCGCGCGGAATCTCGATCAGGAATGGCTCCGCGCGCCCCTCCTCATTGAAATAGGCGACCAGCTTCTTTCTGAGCTGACTGACCTGGACGCGAACGATATTGTCCTGACTCGTATCATAATCGGCTTCCCGGCCGAAGAGGTTGGCGCCAATCTCCTGTTCGCGGAGCCCCTCGGCGGGGCTATTGATCGAACGCTCGACCAGGTAACGGAGCAGTTCACTCAGACGCACCGATTTGTTGAGATGGTGGCTGGCGGCAATTCGCTCGACCAGTTCCATCTTCCTGGTGTTGCTCAGACTGGCCGGAATGTTGACGCCTTCCGGCTGCGGTTCATTCTCTGTCTTCGGTGTACTGCTCATTCCAGCAGAGATTGTGACCAACTGTCGACTCCGTGGCAAGAGCCGGAGACGTCATTTCGCTATGGAGAGCAGGGCAATCGGTATTATGAAGCCACTTGACAATTAGGGGATGGAAGATAGGAATAGGCCCGATTGGACTGATAGGCCCGATTGGACTGATAGGCCCGATAGGCCCGATAGGCCTGATAGGCCTGATAGGACTGATTGGACTGATTGGACCAATAGGACCTATAGGATTTTTTGTCAGATCGATCCAAGCGGGGTCTGCGGGTCTTACCGGCTCTACTGGTCTTACAGGTCTTACTGGTCCTATCGGTCCTATTGGTCCTATCAACCAAACCCAGCCAGTCAAGCGAGTTTAAAGCGTGATGGCCCTGCTATGGAGATAACTTGCAGTGTGTTGGATTATTTATCGTGTGACAAACCTGGAGGGACCGATTCAATGAAGATCAAGATTAACTGCCGGTGCGGGTGGCGGGAGGGTCGGGGAAGTTCGTCGGGACGGGTAGTCAGGCAAAGTTGTGACGGAATGTGGCTGGGGCTGCTGATCGTCCTGTTGGCGGGGACCGCCCCCCTCCTTGCGCAGTCGAAAGCCGGACGATCAGGGGGCAGGCAGCCCGGGCGGCCAAACATCCTTTTTGCCATTGCCGATGACTGGGGCTATGGCCACGCCGGGGCCTACGGCGCATCGTGGGTCAGCACGCCGGCCTTCGATCGCGTCGCCCGCTCCGGTCTGCTCTTTACGCGCGCCTACACGCCCAACGCCAAGTGCGCCCCCTCGCGGGCGATCATCCTCACCGGCCGCAACTCGTGGCAGCTGGAGGAGGCGGCCAACCACATCCCCTACTTTCCCGCCCGGTTCAAGACCTGGGTCGAGACGCTTCGCGAT
>JBEAVZ010000276.1:0-5964 GCA_041160645.1 Acidobacteriota bacterium | reverse complement strand
ATCCAGTGGTTCATCCGGCGGCTCTTCCTCCGGCTCAGGGCTCGGTTTCAGTGACGAAGAGGGCACCCGTCCGATCATTGGTGTCGTCAGCCGGAAGAGTGACCGGATGTTCCGCAGCTATTTTGGCATCGAGTATTACGACCATACCCTCTTCTTTCCAGCGATCCCAATCGTCGCTGGCGGCTTCATCAGTCCGCAGACGCAGGTCGCGCTGACCGGCGGCTCTGGTCCTGCGCCGCAGTGTAATGGCGGCGGTGTGCTGATCAATGGTCGATGCTGGGGTGGCCTGACCCCGGGTGTCCTCTGCCGTGGCCCGAACGGAATGACCATTCCCTGCCAGAAGTAATCCCCACAAACTACACAACAACCGGCTGCCCTCGGGCCTGCCGGTATCGACTGGACGACCAAATGAGGATCTTTGTTACCGGCGGCGCCGGTTTTATCGGCAGCGTTGTCGTCGAGCAGCTGCTGTCAAAAGGGCACGAGGTGGTCGTTTACGACAACCTCAGCAAAGGGCATCGTTGGGCGATCGATCCGCCGGCGGCGCTGATCGAGGGTGATCTGGCGGATCGTGAGCAGCTGCGGCGAGCCATCAGCGATCACGAACCGGAGGCGGTCATCCACCTGGCGGCGTCGAGCATCGTGGGCGAGTCGATCACCACCCCCCACCTCTACTTCCAGAACAATCTTGTCAACGGTCTCAACCTGCTCGATGTCATGCGTGAGCTTGGGGTCAAGAGGCTCGTCTTCTCATCGACCGCCGCCGTCTATGGAGTCCCGGCGACGATCCCCATCACCGAGGAGGCGCCGCTGGCGCCAACCAACCCTTATGGTGAATCGAAGCTGGCTTTTGAGCGGCTTCTCCGGTGGTATGACGAGGCCTATGACATGCGCTATGTGAGCCTGCGCTACTTCAACGCTGCCGGAGCGACGGAGCGCCATGGCGAAGAGCACGAGCCGGAGACGCACCTGATCCCGAATGTCCTCAGGGTGGCGCGCGGCGAGGCGCCGCAGGTGATGATCTTCGGTGAGGACTACGACACTCCGGACGGAACCTGTATCCGTGACTATATTCACGTCAGAGACCTTGCCGACGCCCACCTCCTGGCGCTGGGCGCGATGGAGAAGGGCAGCCAGATCTTCAATCTTGGTTATGGCAGCGGCTATTCGGTAGCCGAGGTGGTGGAGATGGCCCGTCAGGTCACCGGTCGGTGGATTCCGACCGAGTCGGCCCCGCGCCGGGCCGGCGATCCCCCGGTGCTGATCGCCAGTTCAGACAAGATCATGCGCGAGCTTGGCTGGCGTCCCCGGATGAGTGAACTTGATCAGATCATCGAATCGGCCTGGAAATGGAAGAGGGATGCGGAGTGAGCGGTAGCTGTTAGTTCGATCAATTCAAGCCGACCCTATTCCTGATATGAGAATCATTGCTGGCCACTACAAAGGACGTCGTCTGAAGACCCTCGAAGGGCTCTCGATCCGTCCGACCTCCGATCGCTTGCGCGAAACGGTCTTCAACATTCTCTCTCCACAGATCGAGGGGGCGCGGTTCGCCGATCTCTGCGCCGGTTCCGGAGCCGTAGGGATCGAGGCGCTCTCGCGCGGGGCCGAGTCGGTAACCTTTGTCGAGCAGTCGCCCCGCGCAGCGGCCGTCATCCGCGAGAATCTTGCCCAATGCCGCATCACCTCCGGATTCAAGCTGATCAACCGCTCGGTCCTGACCGCCCTCACCTATCTGGCCGGGGAGAAGCAGACCTTCGACATCATCTATCTCGACCCGCCGTACGACTCCCCGCTCTACCACCAGGCCCTGGAGTCAATTGCCAGTCACGGCCTGCTGGCGGCCGACGGGGTCGTCCTGGTGGAGCATCGCCGCTCGCTGCTCCTTCTTCCAAACTATGACCAGCTCCGGCCATATCGGGAAATCAACCAGGGAGAGACGCGGCTGACTTTCTACAAGTCTGAACCCGTGATACCATTTTCACTCGATAATTCTTGATCCCATTGACCGTCGGGGAAAGGAAGATCTATCCCATGCGCCGTGCGATCTATCCGGGGACGTTCGATCCATTGACCAATGGCCATCTCGACATCATTTCGAGAGCCTGTCGCCTCTTCGATGAGGTGATCATCGGGATCCTCGTCAATCCCGGCAAGCAGCCGCTCTTTTCGCTCGCCGAGCGGATGGCCCTGATTGAAGAGGTTGTCAAACCGGTCCACCCACAGGTCGAGGTGGCTTCATTCAGCGGACTGCTGATCGATTTTGCCCACCAGGTGGGCGCCCAGGCGGTTATTCGCGGCGTCCGTTCGGCGCGGGATTACGAGTATGAACAGCCGATGGTTCTGATGAATCGTCGGCTCGCTCCCGATGTCGAAACGGTTATTTTGATTGCCTCCGCGGAGAACTCCGACCTCAGCTCGACGCTGATCAAAGAGGTCTTCAGCCTTGGCGGATCGATCGAAGGTCTTGTCCCCGATCCAGTTATCAGAAAGATGAAGGAAAGAAAATGAGCACAACGGCAATTGATAATTCCCCTTTTCCACTCTCTCAAAGAGCAAGTCTGACCAAGCTCTCCTCGACCGCCGCGGTGGTCATGGCCGCCGACCGGCTGCGTGCCCAGGGGGTCAAGGTGATCGATCTTGGGGTTGGTGAACCGGATTTCCCGACTCCCGAACACATCAAGGCGGCGGCCAAGGAGGCGCTTGACCAGAACTTTACCAAGTACACCGCCGCCAGCGGCATCATGCCCCTCCGTCAGGCGATCTGTGACTATCATAACCAGAATTTTGGATCCGACTACACGCCGGATCAGTGCTGTGTCGTGCTGGGTGGCAAGCAGGGGATCTTCAACGCGGTATTGGCGCTGATCAATCCGGGTGACGAGGTTCTGCTCGAGAATCCCTGCTGGGTCTCCTTTCCCGAGATCGTCCACTTTGCCGAGGGCAAGAATGTCCTGATCGACACCGAATCGACCGATTTCCACCTGACGGCAGATCTCGTCAAGGCCGCGATCACCCCTAAATCGAAGCTGCTGATCATCAACTCCCCCTCGAACCCAACCGGCCGCGTCATCGATCCGGTGGAATTCGAGAAGATCGTCCGGCTGGCCATCGAGAACAATATCTGGGTGATCTCTGATGAGTGCTACCTGCAGCTGGTCTATGCACCGCACGGGGTCAACTCCGCGGCCGGGCTGCCGGCGGAGCTGCGGTCCCGGGTGCTGATTGCCGGCTCCCTTTCCAAGACCTATGCCATGACCGGCTGGCGGGTCGGCTTCACCCTCGGACCAAAAGACTGGGTGACGGAGGTGATCAAGATCCAGAGCCAGTCAGCGACCCACGCCGCCTCGATCGCCCAGAAGGCTGGCATTGCCGCGTTGACGGGATCACAGCAGTCGGTGGCCGATATGCTGGTCGAGTATCAGCGCCGTGGTGAGTGGCTGGTTCCGGCGCTCAATGAGATTCCCGGCATCAAATGCAGCATGCCGGAGGGAGCTTTCTACGCTTTTCCGAATGTGAAGGGGCTGATGAAGGATTGCGGCTTTGCCACGTCGAAAGAGCTGGCTGACGAACTGCTCCACAAGTACGGCATCGTGCTCACCGCCGGCTCAGCCTTCGGCGCGGAGGGCTACCTGCGGATCTCCTATGCCAACTCGCTCGAAGCGATCCAGGAGGCGGTCGCCCGAATCAAGCAGTTGATCGCCGATCGAACCAAAGGGGCCAACGGGTAACCTGGCGTGGATGTCTGGAGAATTGCCGGAGGGGTGAGGGCGCCTCTCCGGCTACTCCAATCTCTCCCAGGGATCAAGAAACCGCCACTTCCCTTCCGGCAAGCGTCCGAGAAGAATCCGGCCGATCCGGACCCGCTTCAAACCAATCGCAACCAGTCCGACCTGTTCACACATGCGGCGGATCTGCCGCTTCCGCCCCTCCCGCAGGACAAATCTTAATTGATCAGCATTGAGACGGTCGACTTTAGCCGGCAGAAGTGGACGACCATCGAGCGCCAGGCCCTGGCGGAGCAGCGCCAGCTTCTCCTCGGTGACGAAACCACTGATGCGAACGATGTACTCTTTCTCGATCGTCCGGTCTTCCCCGATGATCTTCTTCGCCAGCCGCCCATCCTGCGTGAAGAGCAGAAGCCCCTGGGAGTCGATATCGAGCCGACCGGCGACAGCCAGGCCGCGGAGGTGTTCACGCCGCAGCCGCTGCCGCCCCTGGCCAAACTGGTTCTCCGGAGTGATCAGGACGATCGCCGGCTGGTAGGCCGGCTCCGGCTGAGTTGAGACATAGCCCACCGGCTTGTTGAGAAGGATGGTCACCAGCGACTCCTGCTGCTGACGCGCTCGCGGGAGCAGCACCACCTTCGCCTCTGGTGAGACTTTGGTTCCGAGCTGATCGATGATCACGCCATCGACCTTCACCAGCCCGGCCGCAATGTACTCATCGGCCTCGCGGCGCGAGCAGAGCCCGCGCTGGGCCATGAGCTTCGAGAGCCTGATTGGTTCATCGCTCATGCGAGCATCTTGTCGATGACCACACCGTGGACATCGGTCAGGCGGTAATCGCGCCCCGAGAAACGATAGGTCAGCTTGGTGTGATCGAAGCCGAGCTGGTTGAGGATCGTCGCGTGGAGGTCGTGAACCTGCACCGGATCCTCAACGACATTGAAGCCGAGGTCATCGGTCTTGCCAAGCGTCAGGCCCGGCTTGAAACCTCCACCCGCCAGCCACATCGAGAAGGCCTTGTTGTGGTGGTCACGGCCAAGCGCGCGGTTGGCCTCCGGATCACTCTCGACCATCGGGGTCCGGCCAAACTCGCCGCCCCAGACGATGATCGTATCCTCGAGCAGCCCCCGCTGCTTGAGATCCTTCACCAGGGCGGCCGCGCCCTGATCGGTCACCTTGCACTGGTTCTTGACCCCACGGACGACCTCGCTGTGGTGATCCCACGCCTCGTGGAAGAGCTGCACGAAACGAACCCCACGCTCGATCAGCCGGCGGGCAAGCAGACAGTTGTTGGCGAATGAAGCCTTCCCCGGCGTGGCCCCGTACATGTCGAGCGTCGCCTTATCCTCCTTCGAGAGATCCATCAGCTCCGGCGCACTCTCCTGCATACGGTAGGCCATCTCAAATGAGTTGATGCGCGTCGCGATCTCCGGATCTCCGGTCAGCTCGAGGTGGTGCTCGTTGAGCATCTTCAGGGTATCGAGCGACTGACGCTGCATCTCGCGGGTGATCCCACGCGGACTGGTCAGCGACAGGATCGGATCACCGCTGCGACGGAACGTGACGCCATTGTAGAAAGTGGGGAGAAACCCCGAGCCCCAGTTGGACGAGCCGCCACTGATGCCGCCGCCCGAGGAGAGCACGACGAAGGCTGGCAGATCCTGCGTCTCCGAACCAAGACCATAGGTCACCCACGATCCCATACTCGGCCGGCCAAACTGCACCGAACCGGTGTTCATGAAGATCTGCGCCGGCGCGTGGTTGATCGCATCGGTCATCATCGACTTGACGATCGTAATGTCGTCGACGACCTTCGAGAGATAGGGCAAGGCCTCAGAGATCTCCGCCCCTGACTGACCGTGGCGATTGAACTTGAGTTCCGAAGCGTAGAGGGCCGCGTCAGGCTTGATGAAGGCGTAGTTGATTCCCTTCACCAGCTCCTGCGGTACTTGCTTGCCATTGTATTTGACGAGCTCGGGCTTGTAGTCGAAGAGTTCCAGCTGCGAGGGCGCCCCAGCCATGAACATATAGATGACCCGTTTCGCCTTTGCCGGGAAATGGGGCTTCTTCGGAGCGAGGGGATTGCTGGCGGCGATCTTCGCCGGCGCTGACTGGCGCCCCTGCGCCTGGCCCTGACCATTGAGCAAGGAGGCCAGCGCCATCGAGCCGAGGCCAACCCCACAGTCGCGAAAGAAGTGGCGACGGGTCAGCAGCTTCTTTATCTCAACATTTATCT
>JBEAVZ010000218.1:0-4761 GCA_041160645.1 Acidobacteriota bacterium | reverse complement strand
ACTTAATTCGATGAATCCGGATCGGTATTCGAGACAACTGCTATTTTCAGGCATCGGTCAGGAGGGACAGCAGGCGCTGGCCCGGAGCACCGTCACCATCATTGGCTGCGGCGCGCTCGGGGCCATGCAGGCGGAGATGCTGGCCCGGGCCGGAGTGGGCCAGACCGGAGGGGGCCAGACTGGAGGAGGTAAACTGCGCCTGGTCGATCGTGACTTTGTCGAGGAGTCGAACCTCCACCGCCAGATCATGTTCGAGGAGCAGGATGCGCAGGATCGTCTGCCCAAGGCGGTCGCCGCCGCCAACCGGATCCGCCGCATCAACTCGGAGATCGAGGTCGAGTTTCATGTCCGGGACGTCAACTATACCAATGTCGAGCAGTTGATCAGCGGCAGTGACCTGGTACTTGACGGAACCGACAATTTCGAGACGCGCTATCTGATCAACGACGCGGCGCTCAAGGCGGGCATTCCCTGGATCTACGGTGCGGCGGTCGGAGCCCATGGCCTGCAGATGACCATTCGCCCAGGCGCGACGCCCTGTCTGCGCTGCCTCTTCCCGGAGATTCCCGC
Organism: Acidobacteriota bacterium; assembly: GCA_041160645.1. Lineage (GTDB taxonomy): Bacteria > Acidobacteriota > Blastocatellia > RBC074 > RBC074 > CAIOZW01. The sequence goes on along the minus strand of JBEAVZ010000218.1, from coordinate 4,191 downwards.
TCCCGGCACGTCGCCCACCTGCGATACGGCGGGAGTCATCCTGCCAATCATCGCGACGGTCGTCTCGTGGCAGGTGGTCGAGGCGCTCAAACTGCTCATGGGGCAGACTGAACAGCTCCACCAATCGCTGCTCCAGTTCGATCTCTGGGAGAACCGAACGACCCGCCTGCGGCTCGACCGGGTTGGACAGTCCCCGGCCACCCCCTGCCCGGCCTGCCAGTTGGGTCGCTATGACTTCCTCGACGTTCAGGGCGGACAGCTCGTTACGGCGCTGTGCGGTCGCAACGCCATCCAGATCAGTCCTGCCAATAATCAGGCCAATAATGGCCTCAACCTGCCTGAAGTGGCCGTTCAACTCCGAAATGTTGGTGAAGTGAGTTACAATGCATATTTGTTGAAATTCCGGGTTGGTGAGATCGAGATGACGATCTTTCCGGATGCCCGGTGTCTCGTCAGGGGAACCGATGATCCACTGGTCGCCCGTTCGCTCTATGCGCGGTATTTAGGCACCTGAATCTAGTCGCCTGAAGATGGGGCCGGAAAACAGCGGCCCGGCGGTGGGATGAATGGTCGACCGTCCGGTCTGAGTATCTGAATGAAATTTGAAAGCGTGTGGATCACCCCGGAAAGCTTCGAGCGACATGGCAAAAACTGAAATTATCGTACCGGCATCGACATCGAACCTTGGCGCCAGTTTCGACACCTGCGGACTGGCCCTCTCGCTCTATCTGCGGATCGAGATCGAGCCGACCGGTGGGCCCTTTGAGATCATCCCGAGCGGCGAGGGTGCGGCAAAAGTGCCGCGTGACGATTCCAATCTGATCATTCGTGCGGCGCTCTTTGCCGCCCAGCAGCGTGGTCTGCAGCTCCCGGGGGCGCGACTGCGCATCGACAGCCAGATCCCGCTTTCACGGGGGCTTGGCAGCAGCAGTTCTGCGATCATTGCCGGGCTCTCCGCCTACGAGATACTGACCGGGGACAAACTAAGCCAGCAGGATTTCTTCGACTATGCGCTCCACTTCGAGGGGCACGGAGACAACCTCGCGCCAAGCACGCTGGGCGGCCTGGTGGTGGCGGTGGTCAAGGACTACACCGATTCATCCGGCGCCGAACGCCGATCGCTGCTGACCGTGCGACGGGAGTGGCCAACGGAGATTGGCATCGTCGTCTGCATCCCGGATCTGGAGATGGAGACGGCCAAGATGCGCTCAGTCCTGCCCCGCATGGTGACCCGCCCCGACGCTATCTTCAATCTGCAGCGCGGAGCGCTCCTCCAGGCAGCGATTGCCGAGCGGGAGTATTCGCTGATCAACGAAGCTTTGCGCGACCGGCTCCACCAACCCTACCGGGCCCCCCTGGCGCCCGGGCTGAGTGAAGTGCTCGCCCTCAATGACCAGACCTCACTCTATCCGGGACTGCTCGGCGTCGCCATCAGCGGCGCGGGTTCAACCCTCATCGCCTTCACGCTTGGCGATGCCGCCGCGCGGCAGGCGATTGGTCAGGTCATGGTCGAGAGGATGGCCGCGAGCGGGGTCAGCGCCAGAGCCCTCGACGTGGCGGTCGACTCCCGGGGCCGGACCATCAACAGTTAGACTGGCGAATCGGCGCTCACCTGCGGCACGACGGCGGGCCCGGAATTGAAGCGTCAGATTTATCTACACCGATAGAAGAGATATGTCATCACTTACGAAAATACCATCCGGGGTCCAGTACTTCTTCGACGATGAGGTGCGGCGCCGGCGTTATGTCGAGGAGACCGCCCTCGGGGTCTTCAAAGGGTGGTCGTTCGATGAGATCATCCTGCCGATGTTCGACTACCAGGATCTCTTCTCGCGCGGAATGGGCGCGGAGAAGGCTGACCGGACCTATCGGTTTGTCGATCGCGATGGCTCCCTCCTCGCCCTGCGCCCGGAGCTGACCTCGCTGGTCGCCCGCACGGTCGCCACCCGCTTCCGCCGCAAGCCGCGCCCGATCAGGCTCTGCTATTCCGGAGAGGTCTTTCGGTATGACGAGCCAACCCAGCGTTCGGCCCGTGAATTTCACCAGATCGGACTGGAGCATATCGGTGAGCCAGGGATCGTCGCCGACCTCGAGGTGCTCCTGATCGCGGCAGAGACCCTCACCGCTCTTGGGCTGACCGGGTTCAGAATCGCCCTCTCCCACGTCAACTTCTTTCACGGGATCGCCGACCACCTTGGTTTCGCCGCGGCCGAGCGGGCGACGCTCCGCGAGCTGGTCGACCGGCGGAATATCCGCAACCTCGACCATTACCTTGCCGCCCAGGCTCCGCAGATCGGGAAAGAGCAACGGGAGCAGTTCTGCCAGCTGATTCGGCTCGCCGGTACCGAGGAGTCCCTCGACCTCGCGCGCCAGATCCTCGTCAATCAGCAGTCCGCGGTCGCCCAGGCGGCCATCGCCCATTTGACGATGCTCCACGAAGCGCTGCAGGAGCTCGATCTTTCCGACTCTTTCGTGATCGATCTTGGGGAGGCCGCCGACCTCGACTACTACACCGGTCTGACCTTCAAGATCTATCTCCCGGCCCTCGGCAGCGCCATTGGCAGCGGTGGTCGGTATGACAACCTGATCGGCAACTTCGGTGACTCCGAACCAGCCGTCGGCTTCTCCTTCTCGCTCGACGGTCTGGCGACCGCGCTGGCGCTCCAGCGGCCCGACCATCCCCGGCAGTCGGTTGAACCGGCCGAGGTCGTCGAACTGGGGGAGCGACTGGCGCAGTGCTTCCAGCGCGTCCGTGAACTTCGCAATCAGAAGAGGAAGGTGAAGATCGGTGCAGAACAGCAGGCTTGAAACTCTGACCATTGCCCTCTCGAAGGGAAGGATGCAGGAACAATCGCTCGAACTCTTCGCGCGGGCTGGCATCCATGTCAACGAGGATGAACGAAATTCGCGCAAACTTCTCCTCACCTCCGGAGATGGCAATTATAACTTCGTCTTTGTCAAACCGGGCGATGTCCCAACCTATGTCGAGTATGGAGTGGCCGATGCCGGCATCTGTGGACGTGATGTCCTGCTCGAATCGGGAGCGAATGTTCACGAGCCGCTCGACCTCCAGCTTGGCCGGTGCCGGATCGCTGTCGCCGGCCGGCGGGAGTTGCTTGGTGAGGACTACAATCTGCTGGCGACCGTGCGGGTCGCGACCAAGTACCCGAAGATCGCCACGGCCTATTTTCACGAGAAGGGGGTTCCGATCGAGGTTATTCCCCTCTCCGGATCGGTCGAGCTGGCGCCGCTGCTCGGCCTCTCCGACCGGATCGTCGATCTGGTCGAAACCGGCCGGACCCTCAAAGAGAATGGTCTCGAGGTGATCGATGTGATCACCGAATCGACCGCCCGCCTTATCGTCAATCGCGCCAGCTTTCATCTGAAGATGCGGCAGGTTAGCCAGATGATCGAGGCCCTGACCAGAGTGATATCGTAAATTTTCGAGGTCCCTGAGTTGGCTTCGCGCCAACCCGACTGCTCAATCTTTGACTATTGGACTAATCGTTATGATTGAAATCATCTCTGTGGATACCGCTCATCCCGAAAAGAGCGAAACCCTGCAAAGGATTCTGGGCCGGAACATCGGTCTCAATGCCGAGCTGATGGCCCGGACTGACGCGATTGTCCGGGATGTCACCACCCGTGGCGACGAGGCCCTCATCGAGTACACCGAGCGCTTCGACAGCGTTCAGCATACGCCGGAGACGATCCGCGCCAGCCGGGAGACGATCGAGGAGCTGGCGGCCCAGGTCGACGCCGATCTGCTGGCGGCCATGCGCGAAGCGATCTCCAACATCCGCTACTATCACGAAAAGCAGCTCAACCGCGACTGGGAAGTGGAGATGGCCAACGGAGTCCGACTTGGACAGCGGATCCGTCCGATGAAGATCGTCGGCCTCTATGTTCCGGGGGGCAGCGCCGCCTACCCGTCAACGGTGATGATGAACGCAATCCCCGCCCAGGTGGCGGGAGTGGAACGGATCGTCGTCGTCACTCCGCCGGCGCAGTTTGCCCAGAATCCAGTCATTGCCGCGGTGCTGCGGGAGCTCGAGCTCTTCGAGGTCTACCTGGTCGGTGGGGCCCATGCCGTGGCCGCGCTGGCCTGTGGGACCAATACCCTGCCCCGTGTCGACAAGATCGTCGGTCCGGGAAATCAGTATGTGGCGGCCGCCAAGAAACTGGTCTATG
>JBEAVZ010000243.1:0-5745 GCA_041160645.1 Acidobacteriota bacterium | reverse complement strand
CGCCGGGCGGTTGCTGCGCCGCTCGGTGGACTCGCGGGGCCGTGGCTCGCGAGTCAGGCGTGGCTTGAGCTCCGCGCGTTCGGAAGCTCCCGCAGTTGAAGACAGAGCGGGTGGCGCGGCGGCTCCCGCCAGTAAATCCGGGCGATAGACACGCTTGATGATCAATGAGCCATTCATCTCAAAGACTACCGAACGGGTGTCGGTTGCCGGGACGAAAGTGACCGCGGTGACAGCTTGCAATGATTGTGCTGAAGGAGTGAGGGTCGCCTCGATCTTGTAGTGGCGAACGTCATAGTCGGTCGCGGCCTTCTGCGCCAGGCCATCAATCCCTGAGAAGAGCAGGACGAGAAGGGCCGGCAGCCAGACCGTCGCCATTTTGCGGTGAGAAGATATCATCAGTTACGCCCCATAAGTTGATCAGATCTACCGGAAGCAGTATACCCCCGAACATTCGCCGTCTCAAGAACGCTTGAAATGCCAGTGCTTGCGGGGCAAAATGGCAGTTGTCCAGATGGCAAACAATCTATTCACAATTCTAAACCACGGCGCACGCCTTGAAAACTGGGCTCTCCTGATCAGAACCCTGGCAGCCGCCGTTCTGGTTCTACGCCACCTCCGGGATCGCCGCCCATCTCCCAATCTGGCCGCGGCTATCAGCGCGGTGGACAAGCTCTATCTGGCCCCCCAGGCCGGATGGTCGATCACTCAACCACAGCTGATCGCCAGCATCGCCCACCTGATCATCCATACTCCGTGGAGTTGGGGAAAGTGCGTTCAGCAGTCGCTCATCACCTACCGTCTCCTCAACGGCTACGGCATCCCGTGCCAGATCTGTTATGGTGTCTCGTTTGCAAATCTGGAGGAGACCGGACACGCCTGGATCAGGGTGGTCAATCCAGCGGCCCAGCGCCTCGCCGGCAGCCCGGAGCCGCTCGACCGCTTCAGAGTAGTCTATATTTCACCAGTTCCTCCCAATGGTGCCCACACTTCGCGCACCAGTCCTGACAACAACCTGACGTCGATGGAGTTCTAATGGAAGATCTGTCATTCTATCATCATCCCGTGGGCAGACTGCTTGAGCAGAATGGAACGTCGGCGACAAGCCTGCCGGCCGGGCTGACCAGTGAGCAGATGGCCTTTTTTGAGGAGAATGGCTACCTGGCGGGTGTTCGACTTCTTTCGGACACGCAGGTCGATCAACTTCGGGAAGAGTTGGAGCGACTCGTCGACCCCTCCTCACCGGGCCACGAACTGTTCTATGAGTTCCACAGCAACGAGTCGGCCGATCGATCGAAGATTCTTTTTCATGCCCTCGGCGCCTGGCGGATTGAACCCGGGTTTCACGATCTGCTCTGGAACCCGGCCTTCGTGATTCCGGCGACCCAGCTGCTGGGAGGTCCGGTGCGGTTCTGGCACGACCAGCTCTTCTGCAAACCGGCGCATCACGGCGGCGTTGTCGCCTGGCATCAGGACTACTCCTATTGGACTCGGACAACTCCGCTCGCCCACCTCACCTGCTGGATTGGACTGGATGATTCGACCCGTGAGAATGGGTGCCTCCAGTACATTCCCGGAAGCCATCGCTGGCCAGACCTGCCGATCACGGGCCTGACCGGCGAGATGAACTCGATTCAGGATGTTCTGACCGCTGAACAGCGGGAGCTATTCAAACCGGTGCACATTGAACTTCGCAAAGGAGAGTGCTCGTTCCATCACGCCCGCACCATTCACGGATCAGAGGCCAATCTGACCGATCGGCCACGCCGGGCAACCGTGATCAACGTCTTCCGCGACGGGGTGCGCTCTGACAGTGACGAGCCCTTGCTGAATGGCGTGCCCCCCATTCCGAAAGGCGCACCGATGGGTGGCCGGTTCTTCCCTCTCCTGAGCGGACCATCTGTGAGCAGCAACCAGGGGGATTAATGCTGACTGCGGCGGTGAAACCAGTTGATAGGTTTCACCGCCGCAGATCTTCAGGCCGGATGCGCCGAGCTTGCGACTGGAGTCCGGGCGCCAACCGAACCGCCAGCCCACTCAGACTACTTCTTCTTGTACTTCTCGATCAGTTGGTTGACCCCGTCGGTCTTGCCGTCGTGACGGAAAGAGTAGTAGGCGTTGAGATTCTCCCGCAGCTGCTGATTGGCCTGCTGCATCTGGGCGACCCCGTCGCTCGCGGCCACGGCCCGGGCCATCCAATCGATAACCTCGTCCATCTTTTCAACCGCCTTGTCGAGCAGGTCGCTCTTCTTCTCCGCCTGGTAGCGCTTGGCGAGATCCTGGTACTCGTCATTGGTGATGTTGACAAGCATCATAAGGGTTGGCGGATCGTTAGGTTCAAGACCGGCCGCCTTCTCGAGATTGTCCTTCGCCTCACCACGGTTGCCGGTGTTGAGAAGCATCAGCCCACGCGCCTGGTAGAGGCGGGGCAGCCACGAGTTGCGGTACTCTCCCCAGCTCTTGTCATCGAAGCGGCTCGGTCGCTTGTCCTGCTCCATCAGCTCGACCGCCTTGGCGGAGGCATCAGTCGCGGCCTTGGTCAGCTTCGGGTTGGAGACCTGCTTCTGCATCTGATTCGCCCCGGCCCAGGCGATCGAGATAAAAACGGTCACATCCTCGGGATTCCGCTGCAGGTACTGATTGCCCTCATCGAGCGCCTCATCCCACTTCTCAAGCTTGAAGAGCGCATCGACCAGTCCGGGTCTGACCAGATCCGACTCTTCGGGAGTGTTGAAGACCGAGATGTAGTTGCGGCAGAGTGAGGCGACCTGCTGGGGGTTCTGCCCAAAAGATACCTGATCCGCCACATACCCGGCGACCTTACCACGAATCGCGCTCTTGGGGTTCTTCTTAACAAATTCGCTGGCCGCCTTCATCTTGGCCTCGGGATCCTTGGCCGTATTGATCTTCTCGATCGCCTTGCGCTCCCCGTCAGACATCGGCGGTGGCTGATCTTTTGCCGCCGCCTTATCCTGGATCGCGGCGATACCCGCCGCCGGCAGGATCATCAACATCGCCAGCAGCGCCATACGCCAGAATCCCGTCTCACAAGTATTCCCAACTCTTGTTATCATTTCGAACCTCATCTTGAATTAGTGGTAAAGACTCTCAATTTGGTAAAGACTTCGGATAATAGAATGTTCTGTCACCGACTGCGCCATCGACTGACCGTTGATTTTGCGTCACAGCAGTCGACCCTTCAACCCGCGCCCACCTATAGTTCGGATCAACACCCCCCGGAGCAACATCGGCCGGAGCATCACCGGGGCCGTTTCGATCTGGACAGGGTATGGCGAGCGTTCGGGGCATTCCCATCAAAATAACCAGTCGATATGACCAGCCGATATTTCAGATGACCGCTATGGGCAGAAAACAGTTACTCTGAGTGCGCCAGAGTAACCGGCATTATAGAACCCACCGGGCCAATTTCGCAAAGGGCGACCGGACTTCAGAGTTTGATCAGGATCTCCGCGGGACGTTTATCCCGGACGACCGTCAGAGTAAGCTCCGTCAAACCGCTCGGAGTAGCGGCCATCACGACCCGGTTGAGCGCCTGGTTGAGTTCACCCGGTGTGCTGAGGATGACGCTGTTTAAGGCGACCAGACAGTCGCCGGCACGCATCCCCGCCGCCTCCGCCGCACTGCCCGAGCGAACCTCGGTAATGAGGAGGCCACCCGTGCCAGTGTTGAAGTGGCTGGCCAGCTGGGGCGTCAGACTGACCACCGTGAGACCAAGGGCGTAGCGCTTGGCGCTCAACCTGAGGTTGAGATTGAAGTTCTGAACCGCGACCGGTTCGGAGATTCTCCCCTCACGCAGTTCGTTCTCGATGTAAGCCCGGCTGTCATCAGCCATCTGGCGCAATGTCGCCTCACCCTCGAGATAGCGGACCGCCCCCTTCTCGTCGCCTTTCGCCCGTGCCTCCTCGGCAAGCCGTCGGTTCTCATCCGCGAGCCTAACCATCGAATCAGGCTCGCTGAAGAGCCGCCGCCGTTGCAGCAGCGCCTGGGAGAGGCGCCGCCCAACCTCGAGCTCGATCTGGATTCGTTCACCCAACCGCAGCACCCCGAGACGGATTCTCTTCCCGGGCGAAGTGTTCATCATAATCTGAAAGAACTGGAGACGATTGAGGATCTTCTCACCATCGAGCGTAAGCAGACAATCACCCGACTGGAGCCCCGCGACCGCGGCCGGACTTCCCTTCTCGACTGTCCCGACCATGACCCCATAGACCTCGCCAAGTCCGAGCCGACGCGCCTGTTCGGCCGTGGTATCGCCAAGATAGACTCCGACAAATCCCCAGACTCCCGGTTCAGAACGGGTGGCGACCGGGCCCGCATTGCCCACCCCGCCGCCAGCCTGACTGGCCGGGTGACCAAGACCTTCCGGAGTGGTGGCCATCACCGCGCCAGCCAGTAAGAATAGCCGGACAAGTGATCTGCCCCCCCGCCAAATGTACTTTCGAATCGAATCGACTTTCATTTCAACACTTCTCAAAAACTGGCAGCGCAGCCATTTCTCAATCAAATGGCAAATGGCAAATGGCAAGTGGCAAGTGGCAAGTGGCAAGTGGCCAACTGACGATCCACTGGATGGGCGAGGCCGGGCCAAGGAGGAACTCTCCGTCAATCGGTTTCAAACTTAGGATAGAGGGCATCGATCACCTCGTGATGCTTCTCCTCGACAAATTTGCGGCGTACTTTGAGAGTTGGGGTCAACTCTCCGCCCTCGATCGAAAACTCCTGCTCGAGCAGAGCGATCTTTTTTATCTTCTCATGAGAGGCGAGTTCACGGGTCGCGCGATCGATGCTCTTCTTGAAGTACTCGATGATCGATGGCTCGCGGACGAGATCACGCGGCGCAGTGCTGGTCAGACCGTTGTTGCGGGCAAAGACAGCCACCGCGTCGAAGTTGGGGACGATCAGCGCCACCGGGAACTTGCGTGCATTGCCAATGACGATCACCTGCTCGACCATGGGGATTGCCCTGATCATGTTCTCGATCGGCTGGGGTGCAATATACTTGCCGAGACTTGTCTTGATAAGATCCTTCTTCCGATCAGTTATCCGAATGAAGTCATCCGCCTCGATCGTACCGATGTCTCCGGTGTGAAACCAGATGCCATCAGCCTCCTCACGAATCACCTGACTGGTCTCCTCAGGCATCAGGTAATAACCACGCATAACGCAGTCACCCTGAACCAGCAGCTCACCATCCGCAGCGACCTTGACCTTGACGCCCGGAATCGGTTGCCCAATCGTGCCAATCCGGTTGTTGTCCGGCCGGTTGAATGAAACAACCGGGGAGGTTTCCGTCAAACCATACCCCTGCAGAATCGGGATTCCCGCTCCGAGAAAGATGGTCGCCAGATCTGATGGGAGGGCGGCGCCACCCGAGACGAAGAATCGCAGCCGGCCGCCAATCGCTTCACGCCACTTGGTGAAGACGAGGCGATCGAGCAGTCGGTATTCGAGCGCGAGAAGTGGTGGGATCGATTCGCGCTGGTCGAGCTTCTGGGCGTAGCGGCGCCCAACTTTGATTGCCCGCTGAAAAATCTTCTGCTGAATTGGCTTGGCCTCGGCCACCCGCTTGTTGATCGTTCCATAGATGCGTTCGAAGAGGCGTGGGACGGCCGTGACAATGGTTGGCCGCACCTCTTTGATGTCCTCTGAGACGGTCTCGACACCGCGCGCAAAGGAGACCGTGACGCCACGCCAGAGGTAGATGTAGAGGACCGTTCTCTCAAAGAC
>JBEAVZ010000156.1:0-5598 GCA_041160645.1 Acidobacteriota bacterium | reverse complement strand
GAGCCGGCTGGGGCGCCAGAGCTGCCTGCGCTGGCGGGCTGTTTTGACCTGCCGGGGCCGGCGGCGCCGCTTGAACTTTTGCCGGCGGTCTCTCCACGTTTCGCTGCGGCCGCTCACCCATCTTCGTCGCCGCTGCCGGTGGGCTCTCGCTAGTGCTCTTTGGCGGCGCCTCGTTGATGCGCCGGGCGACTGTCTCCGGCTCCTCGCGGCTGATGATGAAATCCTGGTAAGTTCCGCGCCCAATCTCGCGCTCCGCTTCACCCCGGGCCAGCGCCGAAGTGCGGAAGCGTCCGTAACGGATCCGGTAACGCAGACCCAGCCCCGGAACCTCCGCCCGCACCGCGTAAGCAGCAACCCCCTTCGCCCGCATCATTCGCAGTAACCCGCGCGCCTCCTCCTCGCTGACCACCGAGGCGATCTGGATCGTGTACCACCTCTCCTGCGCCAACACCACCGCCAGGCTGCCCCAGCAGACTATCGCAAGGAGCAGCGCGGCTCGCCACCATTCTCCCCTCTTGCGCCTTACTCTTGTTATCTCAACATCCATCTCGATCACCCCACTCTTTCCGCTCCACGATGCCTGTCTCCGCCCCAGATCCAGTCAGTCACGATGATCGTTCGATCCCAGCCCGGGAAAATGGTCGTGGGACAACTCTTTCTGGGTGAAAGACTGGTCAGGATTGAAATATGAGTTTACAATAACCTGTACAGTTCTTCTTTTATGGATCTAACCTTCTCCCTCAGGAACGAATTGAATATGAGCACCAATAAACTTGGAATCAACATCAAACCACAGTTAGGCGGCGATATCGAAGCTTACTGCGGAAAATGCAAGGATACCCGCGAACACGTCATCGCCGCCCTCAATAGCGATGGCGATGTCGAACGGGTCCAGTGCCGCACTTGCCAGAGCAACCACCTCTTTCGTCAGAAGACCCCCAAGACTGCCAAGACCTCCTCGACAAAGTCCTCTTCATCCAAATCTTCACGCAAGGAGGCGGCCCTGGATCCGGATGGCAATGGTCCACTCCGCTCCTACTCGATGCACGACAAGTTCTCGATCGGTGACCGCATCGAACATCCAAGATTTGGCGTTGGAGTCGTCGTCGATGTTCGCTTCGGCAAGATCGATGTCAAGTTTGGGCGAGAGCAGCGGATTCTCATCCACGGCGCCTGATGCGCCACCAGTCGTCGATCTTTGAGAGACCTTTGATCTTCAACACTCAGGGAGAGCACCGGGAGGGGCAGGGAAGAGTTCATCTCAACCCTGTCCTCAACTCTCCGCAGAACTACCCGGATCGCCCTGATCGTGTCCAGTCAGGAACTGGCGCAGCTTCGCCAAGGCCTTCCCGCGGTGGCTCAGCCGGTTCTTCTTCGCGCTGCTCATGGTCGCGAAACTCTCTCCCGACCCTGCCGCGATAAAGATTGGATCATAACCAAACCCGCCGCTCCCCAGCGGAGCCGTGGCAATCTCACCCTCGCAGTACCCCTCGAAAGTCTCACGCCTCGTCGCATCAACCAGGGCCAGCACACAGACGAAACGGGCCCCACGCATTCCTTTCGCCACATCAACCATCTCGGCGAGGAGCAGACTGTTACGCTCCGCATCGCCCAGTCCATCCCCACCATAGCGGGCCGACCTGACCCCCGGACACCCGCCCAGCGCCGCTACTTCGAGCCCCGAATCGTCGGCCAGTGTCGTTATCCCGGTCCTGGCAAAATAGTATTCGGCCTTCAACAGCGCATTCTCCGCAAAGGTCTCCCCCGTCTCCTCCACCGGAGCCGGCATCTCCGCCAGTTGACCGAGGCTCAGCAGCTCCACGTTCAACCCGTCAAGAAGCGCCCGCAGCTCGCGCACCTTCCCCTCATTGGTCGTCGCAATCAACAGTCTCTTCAACTGATGCTCTCCTCCGCTTCTCACCATCGGATTACTTGTCTCCATAATGTCGGTCTTACTTTTTGGACCAGGCTCCGGCAACGTCAATGGACCCGGACTGCTCAAGTGAACACCATTCACCCTGTCCAATCAACCCACGCTTAGAGAAACGTTCGCCCAAGTATGCAGCGCAGGGAGGAGAATTGCTTGTGTATGTGGTGCGGATCCGGCGATATGGTCAGATGCAAACTTGGAGAGTCGGTGGAGGTGGATTCAGTGCGGCCGGAGACTGGCGGTTTGGCTCGGCGGTCATCGATGGCCGAGCATCGCTATCGGCCATCACCCAGATCGGCGAGGACTGCTTCGATGCGGATAATCCCGACACTGATATTGTCGTGTCCACCCCGCTCGTTGGCGAGGTTGATCAGGTTGGTGCAGGCTTCATCCGGCGGGTTACTGAGCGCTATCCGGTAGATCTCCTCATCCCCGACCAGGCTGGTCAATCCATCCGTGCAGGCGATTAGCAGATCCGCCGTCAGCAGCGGGAGCGGCAATGGTCGCAGGTCGACCCTGATCTCCTCGCGCAGCCCGAGCGCCCGTTCGAGGTAGTGCCTCTCGGGGTGGGTCAGCGCCTCCTCTTCTGTCAGCAGGCCGTCATCGAGCATTCGCTGCACCCGCGAATGGTCGCGGGTCATCTGCACGATCCGGTTCTCCCGAATCAGATAGATCCGACTGTCGCCCGCATGCGCAATCCAGGCATGCTCACCCTGCAGCACCAGCACCGCACAGGTCGAGCCCATCCCCCGGCAGCGACGATCCCGTCGCCCCCGTTGCAGTATCGTCCGGTTCGCCTCAGCAATCGCAAAGGTCAATCGTTCGCCGATCTCACCGGGGACCACCCCCGCCAGATGATCGAAGGCAAAGAAGCTCTGCCGAATGGTCTGGACCGCCAGCTGGCTGGCCATCTGCCCACAGACCGCTCCGCCAACTCCATCCGCGACGATCATGAGGTGGAGCCCCTGCCGCTCATCGCAGATGTAGCCGATACTGTCCTGATTCTCTTCCTGTTCGCGCCCGGGATCTGTCCGACACGCAACTTTGACGGTGTATGCCATGACCGTTTCAACTGCCCGATCCTGCCAAAGAGTCGCTCAATCGCGCCCAGACTAGATCCGCTGCGCAGAGACGAAGATCAGATAGGTGTTGCCAAGCCGGACCTGATCATAGTTCTGCAACGGATGCGCCTCGGTAATCTCACGCCCGTTGACAAAGGTGCCGTTCCGCGAGAGATCGTCCTTGATCAGGCAACGGCCATCACGATAGACCAGGATCGCGTGCGATCCGCTGACCGTGTCATCATTGATCACGATGTCACAGATCGGATTGGCGCCGATGCGGTTGTGTCCGGCATAGATCCGGAAATCCTCGCCATCCGGATTGGCGGTGTAGCTGATCAACCAGCCGACGATCTTTCCGCGCGACGCTGCGCCAGTCCCGACCTCGCTCGCCGCAAAGACCGTGCGCCGCCCCATATCCACGCCGCCGCCAACCTGGACCCCGCCAGCAACTGGCGTGACGCCTCCAACACCACCCACTCCTCCAACTCCGCCAACACCATTGTAGCCATTGGCCGGCGGGGGAGTGGCCGCACCAACCGGCATCTGTACCCGGACCGGATCCGGATCGGGTGGAGTCGGGCGGTTGTTCTCGACCCCACCATTGGCGACTCCCGCCAGCCGACTCGAGATCGGACGACGACCATTCCGCGTCGGCGCCACCTCTCCGCCAAAACTGCGGCTCCCGTTGACCGGATTAAGGTTGCCCGAGTTTCGTTCAGTCGCGGACGGTGCCGGATCGGCGGCGACCAACGGCTGGGAGGCCGGGACCACTTGGCCCTGATGGACGGGCTGCTCCGCAATCATGCTCTCTTCATCCCCCAGCCGCGTCACCAGATCGCCGGCGTGGGATCCATTCTCGCCCTGTACCGGGATCTCGAAGGCGGTCTCCGTCTCCTTGACCGTCGGCGCGACCGGAGCGGCCACCGGCTGCGGACAGTAGGGGCAATGGTTGTAGACGGCACTGTAGATGTGTCCCTGGGCGCAATTGACCAGTGAAGATACCGGCTCGGCTTGACGCGGGAAGGGATGGCCACAGTTGCCACAGAACTTCGCCGCCTCCATATTCTGACTACGACAGACCGGACAGATCAACATCGGACTCCTCCCAAGCGGGGTATATTTCTTTCATGATTTCGGCTGTTTAGACACAGCCAAAATAATCTTAATCATACTATAAAATCTGTTCCGAACCAGATGGTCATCCCAAAAAACTTCCGCAAAAAACTGCCGGCCCGGCCCACCCACTCCCGGCGCCGCGCGCCTCCTCCAGCGATCCGCTGACCTGCTCCCCCCGCCAGCGACATTTTGAGCCAGAGGCACTTTCAGCAAGGGGCACTTTCAGGAAGAAATGGATATAATCGCCCCTATGAAGATACTCTCAATATTCGGAACCAGACCGGAAGCGATCAAGATGGCCCCGCTCATCAAGGCGCTCCAGACCGACTATCCAGCACTGACCAGTGTCGTCTGCGTCACCGCCCAGCACCGGCAGATGCTCGATCAGGTGCTCGACCTCTTCGGCATCGTCCCTGATCACGACCTTGATCTGATGCAGCCCAACCAGACGCTCGCCGCGCTGACCGCCAACGCCATGCAGCGGCTCGACGCCGTGATCAGCGCCGAACGGCCCGACTGGGTCCTTACCCAGGGGGATACGACGACGGCCATGGTCGGCTCGCTGACCGCCTTCTACCACCGCGTCCGGGTTGGCCACGTCGAGGCCGGTCTGCGCACCTGGGACAACTACCAGCCCTTTCCCGAAGAGGTCAACCGCCGCATCGCCGATGCCGTCGCCCACCTCCACTTCGCCCCGACCGCGCACTCGCGCCAGAACCTCCTCCGCGAAGGCGTCCCGCCAGCGAGCATCATCGTCACCGGCAACACCGTCATCGACGCGCTGCTCGATGTCGCCGCCCGCCCCTACGACTGGAGCTCCGGCCCCCTCGCCGCGATCCCCACCGGACGGCGGATCGTCCTCGTCACTGCCCACCGCCGCGAGAACTTCGGCGCACCGCTCCGCGAGATCTGCGCCGCCCTCCGCGACATCGCCGCCTACTCCCCGGATCTGCAGCTCGTCTACCCGGTCCATCTCAATCCCAATGTCCAGGAGGTTGTCCACGCCGAGCTCGGTCCACTGCCCAACGTCACGCTCCTCCCACCCCTCGACTACCTGCCGCTGGTTCATCTGATGAAGGCCGCCGAACTGATCCTCACCGATTCCGGAGGAATCCAGGAGGAGGCTCCCGGGCTCGGCAAGCCGGTCCTCGTCCTCCGCGAAGTGACCGAACGGCCCGAGGGCGTCGAGGCCGGAACCGTCCGGCTCGTCGGCACTGACCGCGCGCGGATCGTCACCGAGACCCTCCGGCTGCTTCGGGATCCGGCGGAGTACCAGCGGATGGCCAATGCCATCAATCCGTATGGTGACGGTCAGGCCAGCCGACGGATCCTCGACAGTATTGTTAATTGCGCCGATTAGCAGTATATTTTCTAGCCTCAAAGCTGACTCAGCGAGCCGGGGTGGTGAAATCGGTAGACACAGGGGACTTAAAATCCCCTGACCGTAAGGTCGTGCGGGTTCGAGTCCCGCCCTCGGCATACGAAGCC
>JBEAVZ010000137.1:0-4495 GCA_041160645.1 Acidobacteriota bacterium | reverse complement strand
GGCTTCGGCGCCTCGACTGGCGCAGGGGCCGGAGCAGCGCCACCCTCGGTGAGTCGCGCAATGACCGAATTGACGTGGACCGTCTCGCCCTCTTTGGCGAGTATCTCGGTCAGGGTTCCGGCGGCCGGTGACGGGATCTCGGCATCGACCTTGTCGGTCGAGATCTCGAGCAACGGCTCATCACGCTGGACCGTGTCGCCAACCTTCTTCAACCATTTAACAATCGTTCCCTCGGCGATCGACTCGCCCATCTGGGGCATAAGGACATCAGTAGCCATGATTCTCTCCTCAGTATGATCAGTATGCCGGTCAAAAGCCGGGGTCTAGATGCTGGTCGCCATGCCGTGCACTGCCTCTGCCGCCTCCATGATCGATTCGGAGAGGGTCGGATGGGCGTGCATAATGTGGCCGAGCGCTTCGGTCGTCGCTTCGAGTCCGAGGGCGACACAGGCCTCGCCAAGCAGGTCGGTCGCGTGCGGCCCCATGATGTGCACGCCGAGGATCTCGTCATACTTCGCGTCGCTGATGATCTTCACGAAGCCCTCGGTCTCGCCGAGAATGATCGCCTTGCCGAGCGCCGAGAAGGGGAACTTGCCGACCTTGATGTCGTAGCCCTTCTCCTTCGCCTTGGCCTCGGTCAGCCCGACGCTGCCAATCTCCGGCTCGCAGTAGGTGCAGTTGGGGACCAGATTGTAGTTGATCGGGTGGGGATTCTTGCCGGCGATATGTTCAGCGGCGAGACAGCCCTCCTTGGAAGCGACGTGGGCCAGCCACGGGGTGGGGATGACATCGCCAATCGCGTAGACGTTGGGCTCGGCGGTGCGCATGTACTCATCGACCTTCAGGTAGCCGCGATCGGTCTCGATTTTGGTGTTCTCGAGTCCGAGGCCATCGGTCACCGGACGGCGACCGACCGCGATCAGGAGGGTCGCGGCGTTGATCTTGCCCGGCTTGCCATCAGCGCCAGTGTAGCTGATCTCGACATCGTCCTGATTGACCTTGACCGACTCGAAGCGGGTGCTGGTCATGACATTGATCTGGCGGCGGCGGAACGACTTCTGCAGCTCGGCCGAGGTCTCCTCATCCTCGATCGGGACGAGGCGCGGGAGCAGTTCAATGATCGTCACGTCGGAACCGAACCGCTTGAAGACGGAGGCGAACTCGACGCCGACGGCGCCAGCGCCAAGCACGACCATCGACTTCGGCACGTGATCGAAATCGAGCAGCTGGTCACTCGTGACGACCCGCGGCGACGTGATGTCGACTCCCGGCAGCAGTCGCGGCGCCGATCCGGTGGCGATGATGACGTTTTTGGTCGCGATATCCTGCTTCTTGCCAGTCGCGTCGGTGACCGTCACGCGCCCCTTGCCTTCGAGCTTGCCGTGCCCCTTGAAGACGGTGATCTTGTTCTTCTTCATAAGGAACTCGACACCCTTCGAGAGGCGGCCGACGACCTTATTTTTCCGATCCATCACCTTGTTGAAATGGAGCTTGAAGCCCTCGACGCTGACGCCGAACTCGGTCGGATCGGAGATCATATCGTAGACGTGGGCGGAGTGGAGCAGTTCCTTGGTCGGTATGCATCCGCGCAGCAGGCAAGTGCCGCCAAGATCCTTATCCCGCTCGATAATCGCCGTCTTCAGCCCGAGCTGGGCGGCCCGAATCGCGGCAACATAGCCGCCCGGGCCGGCTCCGATTACTGTCACATCGAATTGATCAGACATATCCCTCCAATCTTCTCCCTTCAACCTTGTGATGATTGCGTGCTGGTTACCGCAAGATCAATGATCGTTTAGCCGGATCGTTCAACGGCTGATCTTTTAACTACAGATCGTTCAACTACAGATCGTTCAACTACAGATCGTTCAACTACAGATCGTTCAGCTACAGATCGTTCAGCTACAGATCGTTCAAAGACTGATCTTCCACTATAACCAAGTCTGAGATGATAAACAGTGGAGGTGCAATTTGCAAAGTAAGAGGGCGGAGACTGGTAAGCGGCCGGGGGGGGCGGGGCGCGGATTGAGCAGCCCCGAATTGAACAGCCGGAGCTGGACGGCGATCAGACGGCAGGTTTGAGCGCCCGGCGGGCTTCAGTGACGAGGGTCGCGGCCTCTTCGACGGTCGGGGCCATGGCCGTCAAATGGCCCATCTTGCGACCGGCCTTCGGTTCGAGCTTGCCATAGAGGTGGAGTTTGACCTGGTCAAGGGCGCAGGCAGCCGCCCAGTCGGGCTCGCCACTCTGCCAGAGATCGCCGAGCAGATTGGCCATGGCGGCGGGTCGCAGCAGCTCGGTCGAGCCGAGGGGAAGACCACAGACGGCCCGCAGTTGCTGTTCGAACTGGCTGGTCACGCAGGCATCGAAGGTGAGGTGTCCCGAGTTGTGGGGGCGGGGCGCAAGTTCATTGATCAGCAGCCGGCCATCCCGGGTCAGGAAGAACTCGACACAGAGGACACCGACGACCTGGAGCTGGTCGAGGACGGCCCGGGCAATGGCGATCGCCTCATCCCTGACCGCGGGCGGAATGCGCGCCGGGGCGATCGAGAGGTCGAGAATGTGGTGGCGATGGGCATTCTCGATCACCCCCCAGTGGGCGAAAGCGCCATCTACCCCCCGGGCGGCGACGACCGAGAGTTCGCAGTCAAAGTCGACGAAGGCCTCGAGAACCATCTCCTGGCGTCCGGCGGCCGCGAGCGCCGGGGCGGCCTCGGCCGGGGCATTGATCCGGGTCTGCCCCTTGCCGTCGTAGCCAAACCCGGCCGTCTTGAGAACGGCCGGGTAGCCGAAGCGGGCCAGACCAGCCTCGAGTTCGTCGAGTGAATTGACCGGACAGAACGGGGTCACCGGCAGCCCCTTCGCGGCGAGAAAAGTCTTTTCGCGAAGACGGTGCTGGGTGATGTGGAGGATATGACCGCCGGGGCGGACCGGCGCATACTCGGCCGCCGCCGCGGCGGTCTCCGAAAGGACGTTCTCGAATTCGAAGGTGACGACGTCGACCGCGGCCGCAAAGCTGCGGACCGCCCGCAGATCGTCATACTGGGCGCGGATCTCGACATCGGCGATCTGCCCGGTCGGCGTATCGTTCTCCGGCGAGAAGGTGTGGACGCGATAGCCCATTCGGCGGGCGGCGATCGCGAACATCCGGCCAAGCTGGCCGCTGCCGAGAACTCCGATCACCGATCCGGGAAGAATTGGTCGAGTTTGATCTTTCACGATTCAGAGACGGGTAGAGAATCACCAAGAACGGAGGCCGTCTGCTGCTCACGAAACTGGCGGAGCTGCTCGCGCAGCGCCGGCCAGGTCGTGGCGAGGATCGAGACGGCGAGAAGGGCGGCATTCATCGCTCCGGCGCGGCCAATCGCCAGCGTGCCGACGGGAACGCCACTGGGCATCTGGACAATCGAGAGCAGCGAGTCGAGCCCCTTGAGGGCCTTGCTCTCGACGGGGACGCCAAGAACCGGGAGGATCGTCTGGGCAGCAACCATACCCGGCAGATGGGCGGCTCCGCCCGCACCGGCAATGATCACCTTCAACCCGCGGGCCTCGGCAGTCGACGCATACTCGGTCAGCCAGGCCGGAGTACGGTGCGCGGAGACGATCCGGCACTCGTGGGGAACCTGAAACTGCGTCAGAACCTCATCGGCATGGCGCATGGTCTCCCAGTCGGACTTACTGCCCATAATTACCCCAACCAATGGGCGCACTGGCTCTTCCATTGAGACTCCTCTTTTCTGATCCTGCCAACCTGCTTCCGGCCATTTCTGGCCTGTTGCTCAGATTGCTTATCATTACAGATGTGGACGAGAATTGTCCAGTTTATCATCAGCTTCCAAAGTGGCCGGTTGGAGGCGGAATCGGACCATTACAACGCGCACCCGCCAGGCACCAGTGGCAGAGTGATCGTGGCGGCCGCGGTCATGCCCAGTCCGTGCAGGTTATGCCCCTGCCCCTCGGCGTGGAGGATGACGCCAATGATCGCCCCGCCATCAGCGTGGCTGAACTTCATCCAGCCGCTGCGACCGGCTGGAATAATGGTTGAGAGGCGCGGGGTGACGCGGAGGGAACGATCAGTGAGCGGAAGACGGAGCTGCCGGCGGCTGCTCGAGAACTGGAAGGAGTGGGCGGTCTCCCGATCGTCATAGAGGAGTCCGCTCACCTCGCCGAGGGTGCGCATAGTCGTCGTGAGGCTCCCCTCGAGCCGGGCGAGAATGAGCAGACTCTCGCGCATTGTCGTGAGCGGAGTGGCGAGCGAGAGATGGTTCACCGCGAGGGTGACGGGAAGCTGCTGGAAGTTCTCGCCATCGAAGGCGATCTCGGCGGTCGTCGCGCCCGGCTCAGCGGCGACGGGTTGCGCCTCGATGGCCCGGATCGCAGTTGCGCCGAGGTTGGCGGAGTGGCCACTGCCGAGCTTGAGATACTCGTCACCAATGAGGTGGTTGAAGTTGATTGGCAGACCGGAGAGCGGATCGACCGCGACCGCGATCAGATAGCCGC
>JBEAVZ010000090.1:0-3902 GCA_041160645.1 Acidobacteriota bacterium | reverse complement strand
CTCAATGGTTGAACCGTTTCCGGGAGTCGACCAGATGCTCGAACATCTGCGGCAGCGGCGAATCGGGATGGGGATCGTCTCTTCGAAGATGCGGGCCGGAGTTGAACGCGGCCTGCGGCTCTTCAACCTTGGCGGATACTTCACGGAGATCATCGCGGCTGAGGACGTGACCCGGCACAAACCCGACCCCGAGCCAATCTGCCTCGCCCTCACCCGGCTCGGGGCAGCGGCGGAGCGGACACTCTACCTCGGAGACAGCATTCACGACATCCGCGCCGGCCAGGCGGCCGCAGTCCGGACGGCCGCCGCTGCCTGGGGGCCCTTCTCCCGCCGCCTCCTCGCCGACTCGGCGCCGGACTTTATCCTCGACTCACCGGGAGAGATGCGGACCATCATCCCTGGCGCCGCTGACCAGACCGCTCCGGGGAGCTCCGCCGCGACCCGGCCGGCGACCTCGGTCACGGAATGACGGCCAGCTCCCCGCTCAGCGATCTGTCCGCTCCAGAAGCTCGCGGACCCGCGCGAGGTCGGCCGGTGTGTCGACCCCCAGTGAGCGATGGGCAACCCGGACGACCCTGATCCGCTCCCCGTGCTCGAGAACCCGCAACTGCTCGAGCGACTCAAGGGTCTCGAGGGGCGTCGGGCTCCATTGACTGAAAGTGAGCAGAAATTCGCGGCGATAGACATAGAGCCCGGTATGTTTCCAGTAATTGCCAAGCAGCGCCGGATCTTTCGTGAAGGCCTCACGCAACGAGGCGGCCCCGAGCGCCGCGCCACGCGGAAAGGGGATCGGATGGCGAGAGAAGTAGAGAGCGTCACCCCGGCTATCCGTGACCACCTTGACAACGTGGGGACTGAGCAGATCGTCAACCATCTCGATCGGCTCACAGGTCGTCGCCATCTGCAGTTGCGGATCCTCACGCAGGGGGGCTATCGCCGCCGCGATTGTCCCCGGATCGATCAGTGGTTCATCCCCCTGGATATTGACGATGATCCCGGCCTCGATCCGCGCGGCAACCTCGGCGAGACGATCCGTTCCGGTGCGGTGGGCAGCCGAAGTCATCATGGCCTCGGCCCCGGCCTCTGGCCCAGCCTCGGCAACTACCCGGCAGATCCGGGCATCGTCAGTCGCCACAATGATTCGATCGAGTCCCGGAACCTGCCGGGCCCGCCTGACAACATGCAGAATCAACGGCATGCCGGCAATCTCCAGCAGCGGCTTGCCTGGAAGCCGCGTCGACTCATACCTGGCCGGGATGACGGCCACTACACTGTCGTTCATTCTCTGTCCTGCCTCCTGCGATGACTTCCCTTTTTCACGATAAGTAATTAATATGAAGCTCCGGGGTGCCCGGCAATTTTTGAAACAACGGACAGGAGATTCCCGGGAGTCCACCCGGTACATATTACAGACATGGCATTCTCAACCAAAGCGATCCACGCTGGCCAGGATCCTGACCCGACGACGGGCGCAGTGATCGTTCCGATCTACCAGACCTCGACCTATGTCCAGGACTCCCTGGGCCACCACCGGGGCTTCGAATACGCGCGAACCCAGAACCCGACCCGGCTCGCCCTCGAGCGGAACATCGCCGCCATCGAGGGGGGCGTCGCCGCCCATTGCTTCGCCTCGGGGATGGCCGCCATCGACACGACGCTCAAACTGCTGAAGGCCGGGGATCACGTCATCGTCTCTGAGAACACCTACGGTGGAACCTACCGGCTTTTTGAGCGGGTGCTGCGCCAGTTCGGTCTCGACTTCAGCTATGTCGACACCACCGCCGCCGCCAATGTCGATGCCGTCTGGCGTGACGATACCAGGATGGTCTTCCTCGAGACGCCGACCAACCCGATCATGGCCATTGCCGATCTCGAGGGCATCGCCGCTCTGGTGCGGGAGCGGGGGGCACGGCTGGTCGTTGACAATACCTTCATGAGCCCCTATCTGCTGCGCCCCATCGAATGGGGGGCCGATATGGTCATCCACTCCACGACCAAGTATCTCAATGGCCACAGTGACAGCGTCGGGGGAGTAGTCGTGACCACCCGCGCCGAGGATGCCGAACGAATCGGCTTTCTGCAGAATGCCGTCGGCGCGATCCTCTCCCCCTTCGACTCTTTTCTGATCACCCGCGGAATCAAGACTCTCGCCGTCCGCATGCGCCAGCACGACGAGAATGGCCGGCGGGTAGCCGCATTCCTCGATGAACACCCGGGAGTACTCCACGTCCACTATCCCGGACTTCCACAGCATCCCCAGCACGATCGCGCCCGCAAACTCTTCGCCGGCTTTGGCGGAATGATCGCCTTTGAGACCGGGTCTCTTGCGGCAGCACGCCGAGTGTTGGATAATGTCAAATTGTGTGCGCTGGCGGAGAGTCTCGGCGGGGTCGAGACCCTGATCAGCCACCCGGCCACGATGACCCACGCATCGGTTCCGGCGCATGAGCGGACCCGGCTTGGGATCACCGATGGTCTGGTAAGGATCTCCGTGGGCATCGAAGACGTCGAAGACATCATCGCCGACCTCGATGACGCCCTTGGTCACCTCTAATCATCGGTCGAGTCATCGGTCGAGTTTGATCTTTTTATTCATTCAGGTTCTATCTCTTTCTGGTAGTTTTCGCGCCCATTGATTACTATAAAGCGCGTAGCGACCAAAATAGTTATCACTCGTCATTCCCGTCATTCTGCGGGCGGCGACGGGTGAACCGGACACCCCTCCGGATAACAATCCGGAAGACTAAGCGACCGGAATCCTGTCAATGCGGCAGTTCAGGCGCCGCATCGGGAGACGAAGCTGTCCAGATCGACTGCCGCCACCTGGCAGCTGATTCAAAGCAGCTGATTCAAATATGACGGAGCTTCCAACCATCAACCTTGCCCTCTATGCCCAGACCGATGTCGGGATAGTCCGCAATGGAAACGAGGACAATTTTCTGATCCTCGATCTCTCGACCGGCAGTTGCCTGACGGCGATGGATCAGGAGCCGAAGAGTGTTCTGCAGTCGGTGCAGGGATACTACGGAACGCTGCTCGCGGTTTCGGATGGGATGGGTGGAGCGCTGGCCGGCGAGGTCGCTTCGCGAATGGCCGTAGAGACGGTGCGGGATCTGATGCTGCGGCTCCAGGCCCATCCGCTCCACTCGCAAATCCCGTTTCCGGAGAAATTAAGGGTCGCGATCGAACAGGCGAACGAGACGATCCATCAGGAGAGCCTCTCCAACCCTCTCCACAAGGGGCTCGGGGCCACCTTCACCGCCGTAGCGACAAGCGGATCAGAAGCCTACTTTGCCCAGGTTGGAGACAGTCGGGCCTACCTGATTCGACGTGGCCACATCTACCGCATCACCAAAGACCAGTCCCTCGTTCAGCAGCTGATCGATGCCGGCCAGATTACGGAGGAAGAGGCAGAGACGCACAGCTACCGGAACGTCATCCTCCAGGCTCTCGGCGCCCACTCGCTCGTCAATGTTGAGATGAACACGGTCACGCTCTGCCATCTCGACATTCTGGTCATCTGCAGTGACGGTCTCTCCGGAAAGATCAGCGAAGCGGAGATTGCCGTGATTGTCAGCGACTCGGTCGACTTTCAGACCGCCTCGCGTCGGCTGATCGAGCTGGCCAACCAGCGCGGCGGTGAGGACAACATTACCGTCGTCATCGCCCAGTTCGTTGGAGCCGCCTTGCCCGAGGCCCGCGTCGGCCACGTCTCTCCACTGGGGTTGATGCGGTCGCCAGCCACGCCCACCCAGCTCAACTGGCACACGGGAACAGAGCCGGGCGCTGACACCCAGCCCTTCCCCGACGAATCCCGTCCGGCGCCTCCGGTGGGAGTGATACCATTCACCTCGCCCGCCGAGCGACTGCGCCGCGAACGTAAGCTGACCAACGATCTATCC
>JBEAVZ010000030.1:0-6946 GCA_041160645.1 Acidobacteriota bacterium | reverse complement strand
CCTTATCTCCGAGAAGATGGTCAAGAACGACTACTACACGTCGATCCACATCGAGGAGCTGGAGATCGAAGCCCGCGACACGAAACTGGGACCGGAAGAGATCACCCGCGACATTCCCAATGTCGGTGAAGCGGCGTTGCGCGATCTCGACGAGAGCGGAATCATCCGCATTGGCGCCTATGTCAAGCCTGGGTCGATCCTCGTCGGCAAGGTCACTCCGAAGGGAGAGACGCAGCTGACGGCCGAGGAGAAGCTGCTGCGGGCGATCTTCGGTGAGAAGGCGGGCGATGTCCGCGACGCCTCGCTCAACTGCCCTCCGGGCATTGAGGGAACGGTGGTCGACGTGAAGGTCTTCACCCGCAAGGGATCCGAAAAGGAGGCCCGCAGCCTGGCAATCGAACAGGCTGAAGAGGAGAAGCTGCGCAAGAACCTCAACGACGAGATCCGGATCCTCGAAGAGGAGCGCAACAAGCGCATCTATGAGCTGATCGAGGGACGGAAGCTCGAGGCGGACCTCGTCTTCCGCGGACGGACCGTGGCGGCGAAGGGGGTCAAGCTGACCCGCGAGATGGTCGAGGGGCTCGACATCGGCGCGTTGAAGCGGATCGAGGTCTCCGGGGCTCGTGACGTTGCCAGCGAGATCAAGGATCTCGAGCAGCGGACAGAGCGCCAGATCGCCATTCTCGAGCACCTCTATCAGGAGAAGATCGAGAAGATCAAGAAGGGCGACGAACTGGCGCCGGGTGTGATCAAGATGGTCAAGGTCTTCATTGCCATGAAGCGCAAGCTCTCGGTTGGAGACAAGATGGCCGGTCGCCACGGCAACAAGGGAGTCATCGCGCGGATCCTGCCGGAAGAAGATATGCCCTACCTCCCGGATGGGACACCGGTGGAGATCGTGCTCAATCCGCTTGGGGTGCCCTCGCGGATGAACGTCGGACAGATCCTCGAGACCCACCTCGGCTGGGCGGCGCATGTTCTCGGACTCCGCTTTGCGACCCCGGTCTTTGACGGGGCGCCGGAGACGGAGATCAAGCGGTTCCTCCGTGACGCCGACAAGCATCTCGTCGACAACGGATCGCCGAGTATGATTGCCGATTCCGGGAAGACGATCCTCTATGACGGAATGACCGGTGAGGTCTTTGAACAGCGGGTGACAGTGGGGTACATCTACATGCTCAAACTGTCGCACCTGGTCGACGACAAGATCCATGCCCGGTCGATTGGACCGTACTCGCTCATCACCCAGCAGCCGCTGGGAGGCAAAGCGCAGTTCGGTGGCCAGCGCTTTGGAGAGATGGAGGTGTGGGCGCTCGAAGCCTACGGCGCCGCCCATATTCTGCAGGAGCTGCTGACCGCCAAGTCCGACGACGTGGCCGGTCGCTCAAAGATCTATGAGTCGATCGTCAAGGGAGAGTCCGACTTTGAACCAGGTCTGCCGGAGTCATTCAACGTCCTGATCCGTGAGCTGCAGTCGCTCTGTCTCGACGTCGAGCTGAAGCGGCGTGATCTGCAGGAAGCCTGAGGGACGTGACCGGTAAGCTGGCCCCTGTCGTGACAGGGGCCGGCCTGGCTCGAAAGCTATGGCTGGCCAACCGGAGAGACTTAGTGATCCCCCTCTCCGTCGATGGCTACAATTGCCAGTGGGCAAGCCTGCCAAAGGCAGATTTGCCACACACAAGGTAACTTTGGAGGACAGCAGTGTATAGACATACAGGCGAGAAAACACTGACACCTGACTTTGAGGCGATTCGCATCAGTCTTGCGTCGCCGGAAAAGATCCGTTCCTGGTCGCATGGTCACGTGACCAAGCCGGAGACGATCAACTACCGGACCTTCAAACCTGAGCGCGATGGCCTCTTCTGCGCGCGCATCTTTGGCCCGGTGACCGATTGGGAGTGTCTCTGCGGCAAATACAAACGCATGAAGCACCGCGGCGTGGTCTGCGACAAGTGCGGCGTGGAGGTGACCCAGGCCAAGGTGCGGCGTGAGCGCCTTGGGCACATCGAGCTCGCCAGCCCCTGCTCTCACGTCTGGTTCTTCAAAGGCCTTCCTTCGCGGATTGGCCACCTTCTCGACATTCCGCTCCGCGAGTTGGAGAAGGTGCTCTATTTTGAGAACTACATCGTCATTGCCGACAAGGATGAGCTCGAGGCGCTCGCGCTGCCGCTGAAGGAGCGGGAGATGGTCACTGACGAGCGGTATCGTCAGTTGAAGCAGGAGTTCCCGGGCAAGTTCAACGAAGAAGTGGCGCGGATGGGCGCCGAGGCGATCAAGATTCTCCTCGAGAAGGTCAATGTCGACGACCTGTCCGAGGAGATGCGCACGAAGATGCGGACCGAGACGAGCCAGCAGAAGAAGCTCAAGTATTCGAAGCGGCTCAAGGTGGTCGATTCCTTCCGCAAGTCAGGCAACAAGCCATCGTGGATGATCCTCGATGTGATCCCGGTCATTCCGCCTGAGCTGCGTCCACTCGTCCCGCTCGATGGCGGCCGTTTCGCGACCTCGGATCTGAACGATCTCTATCGCCGGGTCATCAACCGCAACAACCGCCTCTCGAAGCTGATCGAGTTGAAGGCGCCGGAGGTGATCGTCCGCAACGAGAAGCGGATGCTCCAGGAAGCGGTCGACGCGCTCTTCGACAATGGTCGTCGGGGTCGGGTGCTGCGTGGCGTCAACAACCGTCCGCTCAAGTCGCTCTCCGACACGCTGAAGGGTAAACAGGGACGTTTCCGCCAGAATCTGCTTGGCAAGCGCGTCGACTACTCCGGACGTTCGGTGATCGTCGTCGGTCCGGAACTGAAGCTGCACCAGTGCGGTCTGCCAAAGAAGATGGCGCTCGAACTCTTCAAGCCATTCATCTACAACCGCCTCGAAGCCGAAGGTCATGCGGCGACGATCAAGCAGGCCAAAGAGAAGGTCGAGCAGCAGGATGATGTGGTGTGGGATATCCTCGAGAAGGTGATCAAGGACCACCCGGTTCTGCTCAACCGCGCGCCAACGCTCCACCGCCTGGGCATCCAGGCCTTTGAGCCGGTGCTGGTCGAGGGCAAAGCGATCAAGATCCATCCGCTAGTCTGTACAGCCTTCAACGCTGACTTTGACGGCGACCAGATGGCCGTGCACATCCCGCTCTCACCGGAAGCCCAGATCGAGGCCCAGGTGCTGATGCTCGCCTCCAATAACATCCTCTCGCCGGCCTCGGGCCAGCCGATCGCCGTTCCCTCACAGGACATCGTGCTCGGTTGCTACTATCTGACCCGCGCGGTCGATGGAGCCAAGGGTGAGGGCCGGGCCTTCGCCAACCTCGAGGAGGTGCTGCTCGCGCTCGACGCGAAGGAGGTCACGACCCAGACGAAGATCCGCCTTCGTTACGAGGGCAAACTGCTCGATCTCGAGAACGAGCGTGACACCCAGGATATTATCCGTGCGACCCCGCAGGAGGTGAAGCGGACGATCAACACGACCGTCGGACGGGTCATTCTCAACGATGCCCTGCCCACGGAGATGCCGTTCGTCAACGGGATGCTGAAGAAGAAGGGGTTGACCAGCCTTGTCAACTACTGCTTCCTGCGTCTCGGCCACAAGACGACGGTCAAGACGCTCGACCGGCTCAAGGAGACCGGTTTCCTCTATGCGACGCGCGCCGGCCTCTCGATCGGCATCGACGACATGGTCACTCCGCTCAGCAAGCCCACGCTCGAGAGAAATGCCGAACTCGACGTGGAGAAGGTTGAGCAGCAGTATCGTGACGGTGTGATCACCAATGGCGAGCGCTACAACAAGGTGGTCGCGATCTGGTCTGAGGTCACTGAGCGCGTGGCCGACGAGATGTTCAAAGAGATGCAGCGGCGTGAGAAGAGCAGCCGTGAGCTCAATCCGATCCTCGTTATGGCCGATTCGGGAGCCCGTGGTAACCAGCAGCAGATTCGTCAGCTCGCCGGTATGCGCGGACTGATGGCCAAGCCCTCGGGAGAGATCATCGAGACCCCGATTCGCGCCAACTTCCGCGAAGGGCTCAACGTGCTGCAGTACTTCATCTCGACCCACGGCGCCCGGAAGGGTCTGGCGGACACGGCGCTGAAGACGGCCGACTCCGGTTATCTGACGCGGCGTCTGGTCGACGTCGCCCAGGACGTGATCATCAGTGAGATCGATTGCGGCACGGTCAAGGGAATCTGGGCCGAACCGATCACTGAAGGCTCAGACATCATCGAAGGGCTGCGCGAGCGCATTATCGGGCGAGTCTCGCTCGAGGATGTCCACGACCCGATCACCGGTCAGGTGTTGATCAGTGCCAGCGAGGAGATCTCCGAGGATGTCGCGACCGAGATCCAGAACGCCGGAATCCAGCGGGTGCGGATCCGCTCGGTCCTGACCTGCGAATCGCGCCGCGGCTGCTGTATCAAATGCTATGGCCGGAACCTCGCGACCGGAGCGCTGGTCGACATTGGCGAGGCGGTGGGAGTCATCGCCGCCCAGTCGATCGGCGAGCCAGGCACCCAGCTGACGATGCGCACCTTCCACATCGGAGGCACGGCGACCAAGGTGGCCGAGCAGCAGCATCACGAGGCCCGGGTCACCGGTACGATCAAGTATGAGGGACTGAACACCGTCATCAACCGTGAGGGCAAGATCATCGCCATGAACCGCAACGGTTCGGTGCTGATCGTCGACGACCGCGGTCGTGAGGTTGAGCGGTACCCGATCGGGTACGGAACGGCCCTGCTCGTCGCTGAAGGCCACGCGGTCGAAGAGGGCCAGACGATTGCCGAGTGGGATCCGTACACCTTCGCCATTCTCACCGAGGTCGGCGGAACGGTCCACTGGCGCGACCTGCTCGAGGGCATCACGGTCCACGAAGAGGTCGACGAGGTGACTGGTCAGACGCGACCGATCGTCATGGACTCGCCTGATGAGAAGCGCCAGCCGCGCATCGAGATCAAGAGCGAGGGTGGCAAGGTTCTCAAGTCGTACTCGATGCCGATTCGCGCCAACCTGATGGTTCTCAATGCCGATGAGGTTGCGCCGGGTGACGTGATTGCGAAGATCCCCCGTGAATCGACCCGCACCAAGGATATCGTCGGCGGTCTGCCGCGCGTTGTCGAGCTCTTCGAGGCCCGCAAGCCCCGGGAGACGGCGGTGATGAGCGAGATCGATGGCGTCGTCAAGTTCGGCAACATCACCAAGGGTTCGCAGAAGATCATCGTCAGCGGCGACCGTGGGGAAGAGCGTGAGTATTCAATTCCCCGCGGAACCCACATTAACGTCCAGGAAGGCGATCACGTTCGCGCCGGTGAACCGCTGATGGACGGCCCCCTCAATCCGCACGATATCCTGTCGGTCCGCGGAATGGAGGAGCTGCAGCGCTACCTGGTCAACGCCATCCAGGAGGTCTACCGCCTCCAGGGTGTGCATATCAACGACAAGCACATCGAGGTGATCGTTCGCCAGATGCTCCGCTGGGTGCGAATCAAGGATGTCGGAGACACCGAGTTCCTGCTCGAAGAGCAGGTTGATCGGTTCCGGTTCGCGGATGAGAATGCCCGGGTGCTCGAGCAGGATGGTCAGGCCGCCACGGCCGATCCGTTGCTGCTGGGAATCACCAAGGCCTCGCTCTCGACCGAATCGTTCATCTCCGCCGCCTCCTTCCAGGAGACGACCCGCGTCCTGACCGAAGCGGCCATCTCTGGTCGCATCGATTACCTGCGCGGCCTGAAGGAGAACGTGATCATGGGTCGCCTCATTCCGGCAGGCACTGGCATGGACTTCTACCGGAATGTACGCATTCCGGACGACGCGACCGCCCGTGAAATGAAGGTCGAGGACATCGACGACACGCAGAGCTATATCGATGCCGTCGTCGCGGCAACCAACAACCGGCTCCTCCCCTCTCTCGAGGCGGAAGGCGAGGTTGAGGGAGAGCTCGACGATTACGCATCTGAAGACTCGTTCGATGACAGTGAATCGATGGAGTCTCTCGATAGTGAATTCGACGAGTCGATGAACCTTATGGAAGAAGAAGAACCCGCGTTCGATGACGATATCGACTAAATTGTCGAGTAAATCCGGACGACCGCTCCGAAAGGCAGGAATACCTGGTATTCCTGCCTTTTTTCTGTGCCGGGTGCCGGCAGGCCGGCTGGAGGGTGGGAGTGGATGATGGATAGCTGAAACGAAGGTTGAAGTAATTCTTGACCTGCTTCATGAGCCTCTGGTAGTATCGAAACAGTTTTATATTGCAGATTTGTCTGGCTGCGCCGGCAAATAGTTCGGGCTTTGGCCGATTCAAAGTGGTCACAGGGCAATTCCGTTGCCACAGGATTAGATATGACTTGTAAGAGTTGTGGCTCAGTTATGCGCCAGGGAGCGCAGATCTGCCACGAGTGCCAATACAATCACCTCCTCGGCCGGCAGATGGGCAACCGGACGCAGAGTCCTGGCGTTGAAAAGCCGGTCGAAGCGCCGCGTCCGGTCATCCGTCGGCGGACCGAGGTCGAGACGGTGAGCACCATTGAAGTCGAAGACAATCTGATCCGCTTTCCCTACTCTGAGACAGTGAAGAGTCCGCTGCCGGAGAGTCCCCCCAGTCAGGAAGTACCCGAATGGCGCCAGCAACTTCGGGAGCGAGTCAAGCTGTCTCGTGAGCGGCGAGGGATGGTCGACAACGACGGTCTGGATCAGATAGATCAGGCATCTGCCGGGCGCGACGAGATGCTGACCGATCGGAACCCGATCGTTGAATCGGCCTTAAAGCGAATCAAGCAGGCAACCAGCGCCGTAACGACACTCCCGGTCGCCAACCGGACGGGTGGTTTCACCTCGTCAAGCGCCAGGGTAGTCAAGGCCATCGAGCCAGCGAAGCCCCTCCCCGCCGCCGCCCCGCCGGAGCCGGAGCGGCCGGTCCTGAAGCAGACAACAACCGAGAATGTGCGAAGCCTCCCAA